>JBEIFG010000017.1:0-15648 GCA_040382555.1 Chlamydiales bacterium
CCCCCAAACGTCCTATTGAAATCGAGTCCGAACCATTCACTCCTTCTTCTCATCCCTTCAGAAGACCTTTTAGCCTAGAAGATTTAGAACTGGAAGAAGAAATTGTATCTATAGATAAAGACTAGATCAGAAAAGCCCGTGATAAAAATCGCGGGCTTTTCTCAAAGTATGCCACCCTCAATTTTCATGAATTCTCTTTAAAGTCACTAGCCTTTTTATATCCAAAAAATAAAATGGGTAAAGCCAATAAACAATATAAAAACCAATAACTGCAGTTCCACTCTAGACGCAATATCCCTTTCTCTGAAAAGAAGAATTGAAGAAGCCCAATAATCAAAAGGTTTCCCCCTGCTAGAAGGAAAAAAAGCGGGGCAAAGCTACTTTGATGAATCTCTTTTTGGTCTACTTGCACAGCAGAAGAAGAATGAGAGGCATTAAATTTACCCAAAGCTGCATTCAACTGATTATCATGGTTTTCTTTTACAAGGGGTTTTTGCTTAAGCTTATCTTTATCGTTTTTCATAGAATCAGAACTTTTGTTGGTATATGGAGGGGATGGAATAGATGAAAGACTGTCATTTAAAGATTGGTGATCAAATAAAGGAGCAGGAGCAGATGTACTTTCACTTAAGGATACTGAGCCTTGATGACCACAATATAAACAACTTTCAGATTCTATAGGAATCCTTCCATCACAATGGGTACATATCTTTTGACGATCTTTAGATTTCATTAGAGCCCCTACTACAAATCATATCCATAAACTTTAAATCTATTCACTAGCTTAAACTCAAGTCTGTCAAAGAAAGCTAAAAGTTTCTATCATTTTCTAACTATTATTTGTTTAGAAGAGATATTTTCTTCTTAAATTGCTTTCTTAAAAATTTCTTCAAAAAAAAGCTTCATTATAAGGTAGCCCCTTTTTGATGAAACGGCGTTATACTTTAATCCCTTTTCAGGCTCAGCAGCCTTAGGATTGGTAAAAGCATGCATGGTTTTACCAAAAATATGCACTTGCCAATCTACATGAGCATCGGTCATTTCTTTTTCAAAAGATACCACATCCTCTGTAGAAACCATAGGATCATCGTGCCCATGCAGAACTAGAATCTTAGATTGAATGTTCGCTTTGGTGCCAGCTAATGGGAGCAATAGACCATGACAGCTGACTACCCCTAGCACTGCAACTCCGGTTCTAGCTAAATCTAAAGCACATAATCCCCCAAAGCAAAAACCTAGTGCACCCATTTTCGAGTCGTCTACTATTGCTAAATGTTTCATCGCTCCAAAAGCAGCAAGAACTCTTTGCCTTAAAAGATCTCTATTGTCTACTAAAGGGTGCATGAGTTTAGAGCATTCTTCGTTGCTATTGCCTACCTGTCCATTCCCATACAAATCTGCCGCAAAGCCAACGTACCCCAAGCTTGCTAAATATTTGGCTTGATCCTCCACAAATCTATCCCTGCCAGCCCAAGTCGGAAAAATGCAGATAGCCGGTTTTGGGCCCTCTATTCTTGGATCATGAAATGCAGTTGCTCGAAAAGTTAATGAGTGCTCTTGATACTCCACCTCAAATCTCTCCATACAGCTCTCCTCGAGAATTAAAGTAATTTTTTATAGCGCCTTAGTTTCAATATATAAAAAATAGAAACATTTAGTGCTTTGTAGTACAATTACAAAAAAAAACATAAGGATTTCTTGAAATGGAAGCAAAAAAATTTGATATAGCTGTAATTGGAGCTGGCCCAGGTGGATACGTAGCCGCGATAAAAGCCTCCCAATTTGGAAAAAAAACTGTTCTTATAGAAAAAATGCATATGGGCGGCACCTGCTTGAATGTAGGATGCATACCTACAAAAACACTGATTTCAAATGCGCAAATTATGCAGTCAATAAAACATGCTGCAGAATTCGGTATTTCCACAGGTCCTGTTTCTTTTGAGTATGCTAAAATGAAGCAAAGAAAGGATTCCGTGGTGGAAAAAATGCGAAAAAGTCTGGAAGGACTTATTAAATCGAATGGAATAACTATTCTGCAGGGACATGCCGAATTTTTATCTCCCAGCGAATTAAAGGTTCGTGGAGAGTCTAATGAACTCATTCAATTCGAAAATGTAATTATAGCAAGCGGGTCTGAGCCTCTTGATATCCCTACTTTTCCGTGCGATCACAAGAAGATACTCAATTCATCTTCCATACTTGAGCTAACCTCGCTGCCTAAAACCATAGCTATTATAGGTGGTGGATATATTGGCTGTGAATTTGCAAGTCTTTTTGCAGAACTTGGAGTCAAAGTAACTATTCTCGAAGCTCTTCCTATGATTTTAGCACCCCAAGGCAAAAGCATTTCTGATTTTATGACACGCGCTTTTATAAAAAAAGGTATCCAAGTAGAAACAGGAGTCTTTGTAGAAGGAATTGACGATGTATCTGAAGGTGTTCAAATAAATCTAAAAGATAAAGCCCCAATGACTTTTGATATCGCTCTTGTTTCGGTAGGCAGAAAAATAGTCTCTGGCAACTTATGTATAGAAAAAACCGGTGTTCCCATAGCAGAAAGAGGAGTAATCGCAGTAAACGATAAAATGGAAACTAGTGTTCCGGGGATCTTTGCGATCGGTGATGTAACGGGTAAAAGCATGTTAGCACACGTCGCCTCCCATCAAGGGATTGTGGCAGCTTCCAATGCATGTGGTAAAGAAGCCCATATGCACTATGATACGATTCCTGCTGTAATATTTACTTCGCCTGAAGTGGCGATGGTTGGAATGACACCTGAGCAAGTCCAAGAAACCGGCATTCCTTTTTCTATAGGCAAATTTCCTTTCCAAGCGCTTGGTAAATCTGTAGCTACCATGGAAACCGAAGGGTATGCACAAATTATTACCAATAAACATACTGGACAAATTCTTGGTGCGCAGGTAATTGGCCATGATGCAGCCTCTTTAATTGCAGAGGTGGCTTTAGCTATGACAAATGAGCTTACTATTGATTGTATTTCTGATACCATCCATGCTCACCCTACCCTACCAGAAGCCTGGTTAGAAGCAGCGTTGCTTGCAACAGATGCTCCTATTCATCTTCCACCTAAAGTTAAAAAAGGATAACCCAACAAAGGGGGCTGAATTAAATGTATAGTGAAGAAATCTTTGATCCGTTTATACAGATAAAAAAAAATACAAAAAATAAGCTCCCTACAAATCCTGAAGCTAGCTGTTCATCAAAAGCTGTAGGTTCCGGTCGATTTCCCTCTTGGCTTCACAGAAAGATCCCCGCTGGTGGTCATCTTTCTCAGACAAGTTCCTTATTAGAAAAATTCAAGCTAAATACTGTTTGCGAGGAAGCTAAGTGTCCTAATCGCTTTGAATGTTACTCCAAAAAAACAGCTACATTTTTGGTATTGGGAAAAGAGTGTACTAGGAACTGTGGCTTTTGTGATATTGATTTTTCCAAGCAGCCTAGAGCTCCTGAACATGATGAACCGGAACGGATCGCCCTATCTGCTATTGAGCTGGGTCTAAAACATGTCGTAATAACGATGGTAGCAAGAGATGATTTACCAGATGGTGGAGCCGCACATTTAGCTCAAATTATTAGAGAAATTCGTTCTAGATCCCCTTATATGACTATAGAGATTTTAACGTCAGATTTTTCAGGTCAATTATCGTCATTAGATACAGTGCTAAAAGAGCAGCCTGATATTTTTAACCACAATATTGAGACTACAAGAGCACTTACCCCACGAGTTCGTCATAAAGCAACCTATGAGCGTACACTTGATGTTTTAAAATATGTAAAATCTAAGGGTCAATCCAAATTCGTGAAGTCAGGCATCATGGTAGGTCTTGGTGAAACTCTTGATCATGTAAAAGAAACGATCCAGGATTTACACCAAGTCGGATGTGATATCATCACTATAGGCCAGTATCTTCAAGCTGATAAGAAAAAACTATTAGTTAAGGAATTTATTACTCCCGGACAATTCAAAGAATTTGAAGAATTTGGATATTCAATAGGTGTAAAACATATGTATTGCGGCCCTTTTGTTAGATCCAGTTATAACGCCCATGAAATACAACAATCCATAAGTAATGCTAATGAATGATTTTTCCACACTCTCCTATATAGATCAAACAGATCATGAAATCCTAATGCATAGAGATGTCCATTTTAGTGGAAGCTTTGTCTTTATGCTTGATTATTATCAAAAGCAAGGTAAGGGGATTCAAGCGGAATTTGATATAGATAGAATCAAATTTTTAAAAAATTTAGAAGATCAAAGTCATAAAAATTTATCTCTACTTGTACTTGATGATGAAGAAAAGGCTCAAATTCATAAAGCTAAAGATAAATACTTAGCCCTTCGTGATATATACGAAAGTGACACAGCTGCCTTGCCAAAGCTTTTTGCAGATCTAATTTTATCTGAAGATCTAGAAGCTACCCAAGAAATAAAAGCTTTGTGTCAATATGGTCATGAGGCTACCCCCCTACTTATCCAACTCATCCAAGATGATGAATTTTATGATCCATTATTCCCTGGCTACGGATTAGCTCCCGAGCATGCCGCTACATGCCTTGGTAAACTTAAAGAATCTAAAGCTATTATAGCTTTATTTGAAGCTTTAGGTAAATCTGATACCTTTATGGAAGATGCCCTCTTAGAGGCTTTAAGAAATATAGGAAGTGATGCTCAAGTTTTTTTGATGAATATTTTACAAAAAAAACCATTTACTAAAGATAATGAAAACGCAGCAATAGCTCTTTTACATTTCTTACCGTCCACACCAATAAGTCAGGTATTCCTCAAAACCCTAAAAGATATGAATCTTAAAAAAAACCCGAATTTTCTATTTTACCTCTTAATTGGTTGTGATGATCTTATATCCCAAGATGACAGAGATACGTTTATACAAATCGCTAAAAATTTACCTTCAAAAGAGCTTATGCAAGAAGCTTCTAAAATAATAAAAAAATGGGAAACATAAGCGTGATTTTTCAATTTTTAATTATTTTAAATTTAAAAATAAAAACCAATAAATCAAAAATACTATAATTTAATGATTTATATATTTTAGCTCCAATCCACCAGAATAAAATATTTGATACTAAATTAAAATTAATGTTAATTATTAATTAATGCTTAATTGGTATTAATATGAAATCCCTTAAAAAACAAAAAAATGATGTAACCTCCGTTGCAAGTATTGTTTTAGCTGGTGGCCAAGGAACACGCCTACAACCGCTTACCACTAAAAGATGTAAACCCGCTGTTTCTTTTGGTGGAAGATTTAGGCTGATCGATATCCCTATCTCTAACTCTTTAAACTCTAAAATTCATAAAATCTTCATTATTTCTCAGTATCTGGCGCAATCTCTGAAACATCACATCGATGACACCTATGCAGACCACTCATTTCATCAAGGAGATCTGGAAATTTTGAGTCCCCAAGAGAAAGTTCATGGAGCTAATTGGTTCAAAGGTACAGCGGATGCTATAAGAAAAAACTGGGAACATCTTTCTCAAACTGACGTAGATTATTTTCTTATTTTATCCGGTGATCAGCTCTACAACATCGATTTTTCTAAAATGCTGGAGTTTGCAAAAAAAACGAATGCCGATTTAGTGATAGCAAGTTTACCTGTTGAAGAAGCTGAGGCACAAAGAATGGGACTTTTGCAAGTATCCAAAGATAGGCTCGTTAAGGGCTTTGTAGAAAAACCCAGTGACCCTAAAGTACTTAAAAAATTCAAATTAAAAGAAAATGTATTTCATCCTTATAAAGATCACAAGCATACTCCTTTTTATTTAGGATCAATGGGCATATATATTTTTAAAAAAGAAACCTTAAATAAGCTGCTAAAAGTAAATGGAGACGATTTCGGCCATGACTTAATCCCCCATCAAGTCAAAAATGGAAATACCTTTGCCTTTATTTATGATGGTTATTGGGAAGATATTGGTACCATTGGTGCTTTCTATAAAGCTAACTTAGCTTTAACAGAAGACAAAGAATACCGATTAGATATTTGTGATCAAAATAACCCCATCTATTCCAAATCTTCTCAACTTCCCGATGCGATCGTCACAGGAACCTCAATATCATCCTCAATAGTCGGTCCGGGATCTATCATTGAAGCAAAAAAAATTCAGCATAGTGTCATTGGAGCAAGTAGCCGTATTCGTAGTGGAACGGTAATTAAAGATTCTGTAATTTTAGGAAACCACTACTATCCTGAAAACTTCAGTAAAGAAAAACCATTATCTACTTATTTTAGCATTGGAGAAAATTGCATTATTGAGAAAGCAATTATCGATGAGCATACTCACATAGGCAACAATGTTCGATTGGTTAACCAAAACAACCTATTAAAATATGATGGTGATGGTATTTATATACGGGATGGTATTATAGTGGTGACCTCCGGGGCCGTTATCCCTGATGGATTTACTCTTTAATTTATGGCAGTTTGGGCACTATCAGATCTTCATTTATGTTTCGGCGCACCATCTAAAAGTATGGAAGTTTTTGGCCATAGCTGGAAAAATTACGCGGATCGAATTGCCTTTCAATGGAATAAGCACATTCAACAAGAAGACTTGGTATTGATTCCAGGTGATATTTCATGGGCTAGGCATCTGGATCAAGCCCTCATAGATCTAAAATGGATTGATTCTTTACCCGGCACAAAAGTCATCATAAAAGGAAATCACGATTATTGGTGGGATTCTCCTAACAAAATGAAAAAGGTTTTTCCTTCATCGATTCATTTGGTACAAAATGACGCATTTCACTGGAATGAGTTAGCGATAGGAGGATCCCGCTTATGGGATACTGATGAATTTAATTTTAATGATTACATCGAATTTATTGCCAATCCTTATGAAAATAAGGAAGAAACATCAGATAAAGCTAACCAGGAAAAAATATTTATTCGAGAACTTGAACGGCTGCGTTTGAGTTTATCCAAAATGAATCCTGCTGCCAAAAAAAAGATAGCTCTCACTCATTACCCTCCGATAGGAGCAGATCTTAAAGATTCCCGTGCATCAAAAATTCTTGAGGATTTCAAAATCGATATATGTGTGTTTGGCCACCTTCATAGCGTCAAAAAAAAAGAGCCATTTTTTGGTAAAAAAAATGGCATAAACTATATATTTGCTTCTTGTGACTATCTAGAATTTATCCCTCTAAGGATCTTGTAAATACTCTCTGATAAATTTTTTATCATCTTCTGTGCAAATAGATTCTGCAGGAACCCTCGATCGCTTTGAAAGTATGTCCAACACAGCTTTCTCGAAATAATCTTGATCTAGACATCTGTGAAATTCCGCTAACATGTCTAAAAAACCTTTAAGATCTTCTTCTTTTTGAATAATTTCTAATAAGAGATTGGCTGCTTTATAAAAAATTGTTTTATCCCCTTTATTCACCAGAAACTTACAAATTTCAAAGCAAAGCTCTAGATCGCGATCCTCTTCTTGCTGCTCAACAAGACCTAGTAAAAGATAATCGCTCTCTTCAGAGTCTGAAAGGGAAAATAACCTTGCTCTCAAAAATTCAAACCACCGCTTGTCTGATACATAATCATAAAAACCATCTAAAAGCTCTGATGCATATGTTTCATCCCCACGATCCATCTGCTCAATAATATAATCGTAAAGGAAGGTCTCTATATCATGAGCACAATATTGACTGATCATTTCAAAAACTTCTTCAGGCTCAGTTCCAGCATCCGCACATTGATCTAAAATATTTTCTAGCTCGGTAAGAAGGTTTTGAAGATTTTCCTCATCATTTAGCTCCCCCTTATCATACAAAAAAATGACACGATCTAGTTCGTCCCCAAAAAGAGATAAGGACTGCTTTTTAGGAAGTAGCCTTCTCCAAATTTCAAATATAATTAGATAGGCTTCTTGGTAATCATCCTCCTGGCCCTCATCAAGCCATAGACAATCAATGAGTTCTTCCGGAGAATCACATGTGTCCGCGTAGGCCATGAAAGTTTTTTCATCGATAGTTAGCCCAAGCTTAACCAACCTCATCCATAAATTTTCAATGTTTTCTCCCCGGTATTCCATTAACTGCCAAGACTTTACCTTGGAATTAGGATCTTCTGAATGGGCCATTTTTAATAGGTTAAAAAAAGCTTTTCCTTTAAAACTCATATTCCTCCTTAAGACCGGTCTTTAGAATACCTGGAATGAGAATATATCGTCAAACTGTTGAAATTAAAAAAAGTCAGATTCCAATTAGTGTTTTAAAAGTATAGGTAAATAAAATAAAACCACAGAATTTTCTAAAAAAAGATAATTAATGAATTATACAACTTTTTGAGGGGTTCGCTGGTAGGTAAGTATTAAACTACCTATTCATAAAAAACTTAGCGTACATGGATGCATACTTCATGGAAGATAGCGCATCTAAAAAAGATTCCAAATATAGGCAATAGAATATTTCTTTAGGAAAGAACAAAACAATTTTTGTATATTTTTTTTAAGAAAATAACTGTTCACAATCCTAATATAGAATAGGAGAAAAAAAAGCTTTTTTCTTTCACTTACAAATACATCCCTGGATGCATTACAGTGGTCTTAATGGCAAGATTTTTTTAAATAGGAAATATGAGGAAAAGAACAAAAAAAAATAACTTTCTTCTTATGGAAGTATTAATCGCTCTTTTTTTACTAGCTATCGCTTCTCCTATTCTTTTGCGATCACCTATCCAATATATTCAACAGCAGCGTCAAAATCTTGAGGAAATCCACCTATTTCTTGAGTCAGAAAAAGCTCTTGCTAAAATGAAAGAAAAGCTACTCCAGAACGAACTCCCCTTTAGTTTTTTTGAAACTCTTGACTCCTCTAAAGAAGTAAGCAGGCAATCTATTATTCTTCCATTTTCTAATTCTCAATATATAGAGACGTGCTCCATAAAAAAAGTTATGGTAAAAAATAGTAAAAATGAAGACCTTTGGGCTCAAATATCTCTAGAAATCCAATATAAAAAACCCAATAAAATCAAATTTTCAAAAAAGTTTGTTCATCAGATTACCTTGTGTCAAAAGACAGTTTAACGCCAGATTTTCAAAAAAAATTTTATTCAAATCCCTTAACTCGTAATATAAAAAAAAACCACCTAACCTGTTTCAACATCATGACAAAGAAAAAAAAAACCACCGATAAACATCCCAAAGCAAAAAAAAAGAATCCTCATAGTAACCCTTGGGTTGGACAGGCTCATTTATACCAACCTGAAGATGAATCGATAAGAAAAGACTTTTAAAGAGGAATAAACATGTCAAGCGAGTTTACTCCGTATATCCCAAGCGAAAAGAAAGTAAAAGAATTCACTCCAAGAGCTCTAATTTTAGGAAGTCTATTAGGCCTTTTGTTTGGAGTGGGTAATACTTACTTAGGCCTAAGAATTGGTACTACTGTATCTGCTTCAATTCCTGCTGCGGTAATATCTATGGCTATTCTTAGGACCTTCTTTCGCAAAGCTTCGATTTTGGAAAACAACTTAGTACAAACTATTGCATCTGTGGGTGAGGGAACGGCCGCAGGAGTGATTTTTACTGTACCTGCCTTATTTCTACTTGGGGAGCCTCCTTCTATAGGAAGGATTTTTTTATTAACAGTATTGGGAGGAGTCCTAGGTATCCTTTTCATGATACCGATGAGAAGATATATCATCGTTCATGAGCACGAAAAACTCCCTTTTCCCGAAGGCACCGCCTGTGCTGAAATTTTAAAGTCCTCAGAATCTGGTCATTCAGGTGCTAGCATAACGCTATGGGCTATAGCAGCTGGAGCCATTTATAAAATAGGAACAAGCGCTCTATATCTTTGGGATGAGATCAGTTCTTGCACTCTTAATTTTTTACAAAAAACTCAATTTAGTATGGATGGTACACCTTCATTACTAGGGGTAGGATATATTATTGGCGCAAGAACAGCTTCTTTACTACTTGCAGGTGGTGGACTGGCCTGGTGGGTCATAATACCGATGATTCGCTTTTTTGGAGATGGCAACCCAAATATCATAGCCCCTGCCATTATTCCGATCGCGGAAATGAGCCCCTCTCAAATATGGTCTAACTACGTTAGATACATAGGTGCAGGAGCCGTAGCTATAGGTGGCTTTTTAAGCATTTTTCAAATAGCCCCGCTTATTATGAAAACCTTCCATGTAGGTTTTAAAGAACTACTTGGAGGATCTACTATAAGCAAAAAAAATACATCCCGTACAGAATTAGATATTTCTTTAAAGTGGCTTATTATCGGATCTTTGGTAATCATACTTACGTTATGGTTATTGCCAAGCTTGCCTATGAATCTATTAACTATTTTCATTTTGGTGATTTTAGGATTTTTTTTCGTAGCTGTCACTTCTTTAACAGTAGGTATTGTAGGTAGCACTTCAAATCCTGTATCTGGCATGACAATTACCACACTTCTTATCACATGTTTTATTTTTGTGGCGCTCGGATGGACAGATAGGATTTATTTAATCTCTGCCTTAACCATGAGTATTGTGGCCAATGTGGCTATTACAATGGGATCAACCACTTCTCAAGACTTAAAAACAGGTTTTATTTTGGGTGCAACGCCAAGAAATCAGCAAATAGCTGAAATTATTGGAATACTTTTACCCGCAGCAGCTATCAGCGCCTGCTTGATTCTTTTAAATAATGTCTTTGGATTCGGATCAGAGCAGCTTCCTGCACCTCAAGGAACCATGATGGCTTTAATTTCTAAGGGGGTAATTGAAGGGAATATACCCACCACATTGATGCTAGTAGGGGTACTATTAGGTCTTTTAGTCAAGCTCTTAAAACTACCTATTCTTCCTTTCGCTATCGGTCTCTACTTACCCCTTTCACTAAGCACGCCGATTATGATCGGTGGAATTGTATCCTACATCGTCCAAAAGCGACATCCTACTGATGAGATGCTAAAACGGGGTGTTCTGGCTGCATCTGGACTTGTGGCAGGTGATGCTTGCATGGGAGTCGTTCTCGTTATTTTTGCTGCTTTAGGTATTCTGCCAACTGAAGGTACCTATTATCTCTCTCACAGCTTTGGCTTTAGTTTTTTCCTTTTATTAGCTGCTGGACTTGGGTGGGCCGCTTTGAGGCCTGCTTCCTTCTTTCATAAAAAAGAATAATCCTACATGCTACTTAGGCATGAAAAATGAAAAAAAAATAAAACACAAAGGTTCATTCACATTGCTCGAGGTCATGATTACCCTCATGATTACAGGTATATTAGTAAGCCTACTATGGCAATCCTTTGTACAAACACAAAGACAAAAAGTTTCTCTTGAAGCCTTTCGAGAAATTACAATCCGAAGGATTTCATTTTATCAAAAAATATCCAATGAATTCTTAAGTCTATCGCTTAAGGGAGATACAAGCCCTATTCTTGCCAATAAAGAGCTACAAAATAGCTCAATACATCTTGTATCTACACATCTGTATACAGATGATCCAGATCCGAACTTTTGCTCAGAAGTACAAGTAGCTATTGTCCTAAAAGAAAATACCCTTTACCTGGTAAAGTATGGAAAAAATAAAACATATAGAACAGAACCCCTATGGGAAAATGTAAAAAAAATAGATTTACAATTTTACGATCCCCACACTAAAACTTGGCTACCTACGTGGGATAAAGCTCAAAAGTATCCTCCTGCCATGATTAAATTCTCTTTTTTTTCTAATTATCTAGAGGAATTTGTATTCTCACCCTCCCAGCTAGCCTCACCTATTGCCTACCCAGTGAAGAACTTATCATGAATATATTATTTTACGTCTCTTCCTTCCTTATATTACTCTCCATACTTGTTGCCAGCTTTTCACAAAGTAGTATCTCTCTATCAACGGAAAAAACCAGTATTGATGGATATTGTAAAGGGGTAATTAAAACAAGAAATGCCTTTCAGAATAGGCTTTTTGTCAAAGCTACTAAACCCTCCATCCGCCATCTTACTGCGCCCCATCTAAAGCCCTTAATTTTAAAAGAAATCTCTTCCCATAGGATATCGAATAATTTACATCCTAAAAGCAAATTAAACATCAAAGATTTAATGATTGAAGATCACCCCTCTGAAGTACTTTTAAATGCCGCTGAGGCACTACTAAAAACTCTTTATCAATCACCTGCATTAGCTCCTCTTCAAGAAGAAAACTGGGAGAAACATTTATTGATGGAAATGAAAAAAACAGCTAAAAAGAAAAAAAACTTCTTTTCTCTTCATGATCTTTTTCCCGAAAAAGGACCATATCAACAACTTTTTTATAAATTACTTAAGGGATCGGGATATTACGATCTGAGTAAATTACAAGGATTTCCACCCATGAGGGATTTTTTTGTGATAGACATGACAGAAAAAAAATCGATTCAATTTCATTATGATTCCAAAGAGGTCTTATCTGCTGTGCTCGGCAAAGATATTGTTGAAAAAATTATTGAAAAGGAAATGATAAAAGCAAAACAAATAGGTCAAAGAGTAAGTCTATCTAAGCAAGATCTTTTTTCTTTGATTCAGCTCAAACCACAAAGCCTAAATTCTTCCATGGACCTAGAAGAAATATTTAATTTCTCTAAAAGTAATATCACTCTATGTAATTTAGTTTATAAGGATCCCAAAGCAGAAATATTTTATCGTCTTCCAATTTAAATAGTTCTTGCTAATGGTAAAAATAGGGTAAAGGTTGAGCCAATCCCTAATTCGGACTCCACAAAAATTTTACCGTGATGCTTTTCTATAATTGTCTTTACCAAAGATAATCCAAGTCCTGCTCCACCTAATTTTCTTGAGTGGGCTTTATCTACTGTAAAAAATCTATCGAAAATATGCTCAATATCCGATAAAGGAATACCAATCCCTTTATCGGAAACCTTAATTTTTGCTGCATCTCCCTCAATAGTTAATACTACCTTAATATTAGCTGGAGGTTTGGAGTACTTAGCAGCATTGGTCAGCAAGTTAATGATGGCTAGCTCTAAAATATTAGCATCCGCATTTGCCATCACTTGATAATGGCTTTTTTCAAAGTAGATGAATGCATCTGTGTAAACTGCTTTAACCATCTCTATACAATTTTCTATTAAGGTCACAAGATCAGAGACTTGATGGGGAGAAATCGATAAGTTTTCTATATCCGCTAGTGTAAGCAAATTTTTTATTAAACACTCCATTCTTTCGCAATTTCTAACGATCTTTTCTATGATGGTCGTGAGCATATCATGAGGCATATCTCTCATATCTTGCAGAGTTTCCGTAAATCCTTTGATGATAGTAATTGGAGTTCTAAGTTCGTGAGAAGCGTTAGCCACAAAGTCCTTACCCATTTCAAGAACTTTGTGTTTACTCGACTTATCTTGCAAAACAAGAATAGCACCCTTTAAATTAGACTTTGGTGCAGCAACTAAATCATAATAGACTTTCTTACCCATATCAAGCGCTATAGAATCGGAAATGACCGTTTTATGAATTCTCGCTGCTTTAAGGAGCTCTAAGCATCTTATATAGAGTTCTTCGTGCTCTGCATGTGAGCAATCGGCAAAAGATTTCCCGATTAGATCTTTCTTTGATGCACAGAGCATATTTGCTCCAGCAAAATTTACATAATTTACGATCATATTTGCGTCTGTGGCTATTACACCTTCAACAAGAGACTCTAAAATAGCTTCTTTTTCATTTTTAGCATCTGTTAAATCTATTAGCTGGGACTGCACCTGCGTATGGAGTGAAAGAAGAGTTTCCGCCAAGGGTCCTAGATCTTCATCCTTAGAAAAATCAGAATTCACTAAAATATCCGTCATTAAGTCTTTTTTACCTTCACGGTACGCTAAAATGGATTTAATGATCTGATTAATAGGTCGGTGTAATCGAATAAAAATAATCCAAGAAAACACACTAAAAAGAATTAAAGTAAAAATACAAATGGCTGCAAACCAAATGTTTAAAATCATGCTAAAATTAAAAATAGCTTGGTAAGGAAAAACTCCTTGTAGTACATAGACTTGATCCTGAGAGCTAAATGCGCTTGAAACAAGAATATATTTACGACTGTTTACCATTTGATCAAAAAGCTTGCCTTTCTTACCACTTAAAAGAGCCTTTTCTGCTGCCTGCCGAGATTGCTTACTAAATTCAGAGTCATTATCCAAATTACTTCGATATGTGGACACCAGAGGATTTAAATCAGCGCTATAAAGAATTATTTTATAAAATACATCTCCTTCTGCTTTATTGAGTGTAGCTACCATTCCTTCTTGAGTTTTAGCTTGAATAAGAGAAGAGATTAAATCAGAAGCAGATGAGTGAATTGCATTGATTTGGAGTTTAAATATGCCTCTTTCTACAAAGGGAAGTGAGAGCAAAATAAAACAAGAAAATAATAAAACTTGGCTAAGCAAAATCTTCTGTCTGAATTTAATTTTAGAAAAGATCACCTTGCTCCCACCACTTTGTAAGCTTTTTGAGGAAATTCAAAACCTTTTAAGCTTAGCGCTCCTAAGTCTTCTACCTGAATAAAATCTTTAACACTTTGCTGGTTGAAGGTATCCTCTGATATTAAAATTTCCCCCTCTTTTGCCTGGTTGCATAGCCTTGAGGCTAAGTTTACATTGGTTCCAATCACGGTATAATTCAATCTTTGCTCGGCACCCATATTTCCTGCTAGCACCTTCCCCGTATGAATTCCTATACCCATTTTCACAGCAAAGATACCCTGCTTTTCTCTTTCAAGATTCCATTCCTCTAAAATTTTCATTATTTCAAGAGCACATTTGATCGCATCTAAAGCACTTTTTTTATTACTTACTGGGGCACCAAATAAAACCATTATTTCATCCCCGATGTACTTATCAATTACCCCTTGGTGAGCATCTATGGCTTTTGCTAATTTTGTCATACAGGTATTGACAAGGGATACAATTTCTTGAGGGGCTAATTTCTGAGTAATTCCACTAAAATCACGGATATCTGCAAAAAAGATCGTGACTTCTTTTTCTTCTCCCCCTAAATGAATGTCCCCTTTTAAAATTTCTTCCGCTATATCTGCAGAAACTACCTTATCCAACACACCCTTCATCTTTTCTTTCTCTTTAAGCCCATCGACCATATCTACGAAAGCATTTCTCAATATTTCCACTTCATTTTTACTACCAAGATTTAAGTTAGGGATATGAATATTATTTAAATCCCCTTTTTTAACATCCTGAGCTGCTTTTGCCATAGCTATAATCGGCCGGGCTATTTTTTTAGATAAATTAAGAACAGCTATCGCAATCAAAAGCATCCCAAGGGCGATAATTAGGTGCCTTTCATTGTTTATGTGTTTCAATACGAGCTGAATATTGCTTTTCACCTGATTGGCTAATCCAAATTCTTTAGCTGCTGGATTGAACAGTAAAACATGCAGATCTAAATCAGGATAAGGCGTAAGTTGTATATAATAATATTCCACATTATCGAATTCAAAAAAGCCGAAATTAGAAGATAAAAGACTTTTCAACTTATCCGTATCTATAGCTACTCCTTTTTCATAAGAACCGGAAGAAGTAATCGAATTTATAATCTGATTATTATAAATAATCCAAGCGCTTTGCTGAAAAGTTAAAGATAGATTTTTTAGCA
>JBEIFG010000018.1:0-15226 GCA_040382555.1 Chlamydiales bacterium
TTGTGAAATTAAGTAATCAGAGTAAATATCCAAAAGACCCATGTTCATTAGTTAACCTCAAAAAAATGAACAGGGATTTTAATAAGTAAAATAAAAATTTTAAAAGTAAATCTTTAAAAAGTTGCGTAAGGTGAGTTATTTAGTTTTTGCTAAAAATCTTGATAGACCAATTTGAAAAAAAAGATAAGCTTTATTTTTTAAAGTTAAATATTTTTGTGAAAATTTTTTATGAAAAAGATAGAGTGAGTGTTTACTTTATCTATGGCTTATGCTCTTGAAAGACTTAAATCAAAACTGCTGAACATTCGTATTTCATCCTATTACTTTGGGCTTAAAATAGCCAAAAAAAAGAGCCACCTTTTGAGGTGGCCCCTAAATTTCAAACTTTAGAGTCTCTTAGAAATGGAATCCAACGTTGAATGTAAAGCCTTGAAGCATTAAGTTTCCGTAATCTGCTTCAATAAATTGGTTGGTGTTGAACCATATTTGCTCTTCCCAGCCTGCTTTTACATTAAACATGTATGAATCGTTACAGAACCATGTCATATACTCAAGACCCAGACCGAATTCGATAACTGGTGTTAAAGAATGGTATGAGCTGTACTCATTTACAACTTCTGAAAATACTGTTCCTGATGGATTTACAAGATAGTCATTGATCTGATCTTGGTTATATCCATAAAGAGCGCTTAAGGCTAAGTCTCCGTAAATACCCCAATTCTTTGAAAGATGAAATACTGGTGACAATCCTGTGCGGATACCAATACCCCAAAATTGTTGCTCTTGATCAGAACGGAGTTTAGAGCTACTAGCTAGCGCTGTACTTAGGTAATACTCTCTATTGAAGTCTTGATTAATCCAAGCAGTTTTTAAACCAATGTGGGGTCTTAAAGTCAAGTAGCGGCTTAAAAAGAAGCTTCTTCCCAACTCAAGATCAATTGCATTGAAATGCAATTGAGAATTAGCATTGAATTGAGTAACTGTGGGGACACTTATATTTTTTGAATTGTACGCCGCTAAGTATTGTCTCAAATTAGAAGTAACTGGATAAGAAACATTAGCTTGTGTTGGATTCAACCATGTCCAGTCCACAAAAACGTCCCATCCATCATGCTCCATTTCAAAGCCAAAGCCAATTTTAAAGCCAGGCTCCCATGATCTTCCGAGAGAAACTACGTTGCCATTTCCAATTTTTTGGCCTGATACTACACTTGCAGCTTCACCTGTAGAGGCTACAGTGAGACCTTCTTGATATACATCCCAGTAAATAAAATCAGCTTCAATGAAGAAGTCTGCGCCGTTATTTACGGTAGGAGCCACTGGAGGTGTGATTACACCTTGTGGTTGTGTAGTAACGCCCATAGGTCTAGGCGCTTGTTGTTGCTGCATGCCGTTTGATGCTTGATCAGCAGCTACCATGGCTGTCGATAATGATAATATTCCAAGAGCATATGCCCAATTTTTATTGATCATTGCTTTTCTCCCTTTCAAGTTTTTTGCAAAAATCTTTAGAGTAATAACATATTCTTTTATATACGCTATCATTTTTTTTTTGACAATTTTTTTTGATTTTTTTTTTAAAAATCTAAGGAATGTTTTTTTAAGTAACTGATTACAAATGTTTTATAGAACCATTACATTTTATTAAAATATTTACCCTAGGTTGTTAACTGGGTTTAAAATTAATAAATGAAGCCTATTTTACAAATAAATGCAAAAGAGAAGAGCTAAACTTTCTTGAATTTTTGAATGTTAATGTCTTTAGCGATAAGCTTTCTAACTGAAAGGTTGCTGGAAATCTTTCTTCAATAAAAAGCATTCCATGGTTTTCTAAAAGATCAGACGAATCAAAAAATGCTAAAAATTCTCTGGGAGAATATCCTTCTTTTTGGATAAGCGTATAAGGGGGATCTACATACGCTATGGTAAAATGCTTATGGTCTTCTGCTAATTTTTCTAAAGATGACATTGCGTCTTTGCAAAGAATCGTTGCCTCGGAGAGGATATTTAACTTTTTTAAGTTATTTTGAATGCAGCTGCACGCCTTTTTATTTAAGTCTATAAAAGTTGCGCTGCAGGCTCCCCTACTTAGAGCCTCTATTCCCATAGCACCAGAGCATGCAAATACATCTAAAAAATTAGCACCTTCTACGTAAGCTTGGCATATATCAAACACTGATTTTCGCATCATACTCATAGTAGGTTTAGTTAGAAGACCCGGAGGAGATTGTATGGGGTGATTTTTAAATCGCCCACCGATGATCCTAAGGCTCATTCTAAAGCACCTTTACCATAAATAGATTGAAGGAGTTCTTTGGCTTTTTTAAGATGTTTAGCTTTTGGTTCATTTAAAAAAGCTTGATACTGAGAATGAATTTGTGCTTTTGACCACATGAGTAAAATCTTACTGTCTAAATTAGCTTCGTTAAAGGATACCATTTTTTCTATATTTATCCATTCACTTTCATGTCTTGCTTCAATACAAAGCTGAATATCAGATAAACGATCCATACGACCCATAATCACATAGGGTTCTTGGTCATATAAGGGAGCTAATTGTTTAGTGGATGAAAGTAAAGATATTTTAGCCTTTGGGTTAGTTGCAGTAGCTGTGATTCTGATATCTTTAGCTATCGGGTTTCTTAAGTTTTTTACAAGGGAAGATAGTTTTCTGGGGAAAGCTGCATTCGTATCAGAATAAAGTAGTTTGCCCCCGGAGATACTGCATAGCATATCAATGTTCATTAAATTATTTTTGGTGCCTACTGCCGCTGCGTAAATGGTTAAATGGCAGGCGTTATTTTGTAAAAAGGACTTAATAGATTTTTGTTGATTTTGAAATCCTTGCGATGAAACCCCGTTAGTTAAAAGAATAGCTGTATGCATTTGTTCTTCATTTTTGATTTCAGAGGTGAATTTTTGCACAGATTCTATAAAATCGTGAGAAGTAATAAATGAAGCTTGGGAAATTTTCTCTAAAAATTCTTCTGCTATTTGTAAAGATTTAGAAGAGAACATCAAATTTTTAGAACCTAGTCTAGAGAGTTTTTTATCTAGTATGATGATGTTGAACCGATCACCTTGTTGTAGACTTGAGAGAGATTTTAAAGTAGCTCTTTTAAACAAGCTAAATTTATGTCTATCGATAGAAGAAGTAGGATCGATTAAAAAATAAAAATTTTGAGGTATTTTTTCATATGCCATACTTTGCTTTGGGGTGAGAGCTAAAGAGAAAATATACCCATCTTCGTCAGTGGGAGGGGATATGCTCACTTGTACATTGAAAGAATCGCTCCAGGTAGTGACGTTGGTCATTTTTACAAGTTCATCATCTGAGTAGGGGGCCTCTGAGCTTAGATTATAGGATAGAGTCACTTCTCTTTTTGTAAGCTCTTTTAAGGTAGATTCATGGTGTGGAGAGGTAATTTCTTTCTTAGACCAATCTAAGTGCTTGGTAGGTATATGAATGGCATCAAATTCATTTTTTAACGAAGAAATATCTCCTGCTAATGAAGTAAAAAAAGAGGGAGTTTCTTTCTCGAATATCGGGTTATTTACAGAATGGTCATAGGGAGCAAAATCGTTTTCAAAGTAGTGGGAAGACTCTTTATCTACAAAAGAAAGAGTGGGCAAAGAGTCTAAAGTATGTTCAATTTTTAACTGGGAGATAGGAAAAGAAAATCTTTCTGCATTTTGTGTATAAGGACTTGGAGGGATTAAATTCAATGAATCAATGAATTTGCTTTCAAAAGTTATTTCTTTAGATAGGAATATCTCCTGATCTGAAATGGGATCAGAAAAAAGCTTATAGTTTATTTCAATACTTGGGGATAAAGGGACTCTTTCCGAAGTAGGAGAAAACCCTGCTGGGGATACCAGTGAAGCAAAATCGTAAGGGAAGGGAGCTGTTTTTGAAACAAGTACTATTTGGTTAAGTGATTCTGCTAGAAAAGAGTCAGATATATCCTCAAGGCCTTGATTTTCAGAAAGTATAGCCGTTGGTTTAGGTTTAGACCTATGGAATACGGAGCTGGCATAGATAGAAAGGGGATGCTTGTAGTAAAAATAAATCAAAGTGAGATGCAAAATTATTGAGGAGAGTATGCAATAAACAATAATTAACCGCTTGGACACTACCTGCTGTATAGAATTTTTCATAAAATCCTCTCCAAAGCTTCTTTTGAAAGCTGCACTTTAGTTTGTAAATCAGAGGAAAGCTGCTTTTGTCTGCTAAGCTCTTGTAAAATATCTTGTGCTTTTTTAGCTAATGATTGTGATTCTACGTTTTTTCTAAGAGATTTAGCACTCTCTGCTTTATTAAGTAAAATCATAGCATCTACAAGATCCATATAATTTTTCCATTGCGCTGCTTTGCCGGGATATTGATCTTTTGGGGCAAGATATTTAATAACCTCAGGGCTCTCTTCTTTGAAAAAATTTTCCTTCATTTGCTCTAAAAGAAAAAGCTGTTTTTCTCTTTGCTTTTCTCCGAACAAGTGAGCGGTTTTACATTCGATATAGGCTAGACTTGCTTCTAAGTGAATGGGTTCAGATGCGAGATCTTTTTTTATTGCTAGTTCTTTCAAGTCATCTAAAATAGATAGGTATTCAGGATTATTTTCTTTAAATGATTGCTGGGGGATCAAAGTGTATCTCAATTTTGCTTTTTCTAAGACGGCAAGATTGGAGATATATGAGCTTATGTATTCAGAGCTTGTAATCAAATACTCATAGGTCTCTAAAGCATCTTGGTAGCTACCAGCTTCCGCATATGCTCTCGAGAGTTCAAGCAGAGTCCTTCTTTGATATTTCCAGTGAAGTAAGGGGTGATTTTTTTGTTGAAAAACTAAAACTTCAAGAAGATCAATTTTTTCATTAAATCTTTTCTGCCATCCAAGTAAATCTGCCAGCTTAAGGGTTTCAAGTTCATTAGCAGAATTCTCATCGGTAAGTTCAGCGGAAGGGGGATAATTTGCAATATGAAGTATATCTTCAAATAGGATGGTAGATTTTTCTAAATATTCATTTTTATTCTCATTAAGAAATTCCTTTGCTTTATCAAAATAGAAGCCCGATAACCAAAATATATTTTCTTTATTTAAGCTAGCTCCCTCCCTGTAAGCACGGAAAAGATGGTCTGCTGCTTGAGATATAAACTCTTCTTTTTGCTCATAGGGAGCGGATTCCGCTATTAATAAAAAAGAGTTGTACAATTTACTTTCTAGCACTCTTTTTTCTTCAGAGGAAATGGGATGTGTGAGAGCTTTTTGTGCATATCTAATAAAAAGAGAATGATTACTCTCCTGATTCAAGTATAAGTGAGCTAGCATACTATATGCTTGCCCCAAAGAATTTGAAGAGGGATTATTTTCAATAAACTCTAGAAGCTCATGAATGCCATCTTCTGTTTTTTCAAGCTGAAATAGGAGCTGGCAAAATAAAAGGTGATAGTCAATTTTTTCTTGATTAGTCAGGCTCTTTTTAGCATGGAGAAGTTCTTTAAGAGTAGTTGCAAGAGCTTCTTTTTTTATTTTTAGTGTGTCAGGTTTGGAAGATCTTACATCTTCGATTCGGCAATTTAATTTCATCCTAGAGGCTGTATTAAAGAATTTGCTCTCAGGAAATTCTTGCAAAAGTGAATCTAGTGTTTGAGCACACTCGTCCCAAGTTTCCAATCGGTACTGAAGGCATGCGAGGTTATACAGGGCTGATTCTTTTTCTTTATGAGAGGAAAACTTTTCCACAAAGCGCTTCAATGTCTGGCATGAGGCTTTTTTATCTGTGGTGCTTAGCAATTGATGCAACATCAAATATGCTTCTGCAAGATCTAAATCATTAGGGTCTAGCTCTTCCCATGAAAAGATAACTTTTTCAAGAAGACGGGAATCTTTTGTTCGATTAGCGCAGTTAGCAAGAGAAGTTAAAAGTATTTTTTTATCCGATGAGGTTAGCTTATCAGATGCAAGTGTATGTAAAAGGTGCTCTTGAGCCTGGAAAAAATCTTCAAGATGATAAAGACTCTTACCGATAAAATAATGAGCTTGGGGAAGATCTTCCTCGCTTACAAATCGCATGGCTTCTTCTTGATAGATTAGAAGCTCTTTGAACTTTTGCTCCCGGAACAATACCTTTAATTGCCGAATAGATGCTTCTGGAGCCTTGTTCCCTTTGAGCTTATAAACCATGCCATAGCATTTTATAGCCTCTTTGGGTTTTATCTCTTCTTGCAGGGTAGCGATTTTAAAAAGGAGGATTTCTTTGTCCTGGGGGTTTTTTTGCAAAAGGATTTCGTAGTACTGGCATGCCTCTTCTTTTTTTCCTAGCAATTCTGAGATTTCTGCCGCAGGTGCGATAGCAAATTCAGAGTATTTCCCTTCAGCTAAGCTTTTGTAGTGAGATAACGCTTCATTAAGTAAACCTTCTTTTTCATTTTCTATAGCTGAGGATACAGCTTTCCTTAAAAAACTTTCAGCAAGAAATAACTGAAGTGTTTCTGACTCTTTAATTTGAACTGGGTAGGCTAAAGTTCTTGTGACGAATTCAATTAGCTCATCATTTTTTTGAGTTTCATAGAGACAAACCGCTTTATTAAAACCTACTTTGCTAGCTACATCATCGCTTTCAATTTTTTTATAACTTCCCAAAGCACTTTCGTAATCATGCTGCTGAGTGTATAGATCCCCTAAAATAGCATATAAATAATCTTTAGCAGATGATTCTGGAAATTTTTCAAGGTAATTTTTTATTTGACCCTGGGTTATATCCACTTCCCCTTCTTTCCAATATTCTGTGATTCTTTTGAATAAAAATGCTTCTTGAGAGGAAAAAGTTCCGGAAAAAAGAGGCTGTGTATTAAGCAAACACAGACCTATGGTTGTGGCAAATATTGAAGAAATGCCCCTAAATAAAGAATGATTTCCAGTCATAGGCCACCTTTAGAATTTTTTTTGATTATACAGTTCATACAATATTTTACAAAAAGAACAACCAAAGCAAAGGGGTTTAATAGAACTTTCTTAAATGGAAAAGATTTATTCTCCCTAATAAACTAAGGGAAAAAGTTATTTCGGGCTCATTCTAGTCGTATAGCAATCAAAGATGGAGGTTTTTATGGGGGTCGGTATTCAACTTATGCTGCTCGCAGGTGCGTGTGTAGCTTTATCTAATTTTTGTATGAGAAAAAGTATTGATGCTGGGGGATCCAGTAAAGCTTTTCTTATGGTCCAGCTTTTTTTAACTTTTATTGTGGCTATTTTGCTCAATCCTGTTAGATCTGGAGACTACTCATGGAGCCTGAGTATGGGTGTGTTTGGTCTTGTGGGTGGCTTAGTATTGGCTTTTATGATGTACTCCTTGGGAAGAGCTGTTGAAACAGGACCTGCATCCTTGTCTTTTGCTATGCTTAGTTCCGCCACGGTGATGCCTATTCTTTTTATGGTGCTTATTTTTGGGGCAAGCTTCGGATTTACTTACAATATGTTCAATGCTGTTGGTTCACTTTGTGTGGTCGGAGGCCTGCTTTGGGCTGGCTGGGAGGCTTTTTCGGTAGGCGATAAAAAGAAATGGGTCCTTTTTGCAGTGCTTGCTTTTTTTCTGCACGCGATTTTTTTGGTTTTTATGCAGTGGAGGGCTTTGTTTGTTCATTTTCCAGGACATGAAGGCCTGCTTCTTTTCTTTGATCAGCAGGCTGCAAAAAGTCAATGGTTTATGCCTATGGTTTTCTTTGCCGCATCGATGATTCAGATCATTATTTACGTGTTAAAACAAAGAACTTGGCCAACGAACGCAGAGTTATTTTATGGTGCCCTAGGTGGATTAGCAAACGGAACTGGTACTTTTTTAATGATAAAATCGACAGAGCTGTCTTCTGCTATTGAGCATGCCATTATTTTCCCTTTGTTTGCTGTATCCGTTATGGTTGGATGTAATGTGTGGGGGCAAATGCTTTACAAAGAAAAAATCAATTGGAGAGCAACAGGGTTTTGTATTTTTGGAGTTTTGATTGGAACTTTAGATTGGAATGTCATTGTAAAAGGATAAAAAAGGGCCTTCTTAAAGAAGGCCCTTTAATGCTAATAAAGCTTTAGGGGTTTTACTTGTATATTTTGACCCAAAGACTCTTGCATTTTCTTTTCAACTAGACCTTGCAGTGTTTTATCAGATAAAACTGGCTCATGGGTATCCGTGATACAAGGACCTCCGTTTAGCCAAGTTTTAATAGAGGGTTCATAGTGAAAGTGAGCCTCTTCTATGTTTCTATTTGCATTCACCCAAACTAACACATTTCTTTTACCAGGAGCAACTAAGCCTTCCTCTCTTTCCTTTGTAATAGGCATATGAGAAAACGCTAAGTAAGTACCTGGTTCAGATTGGGAGAGATTTGAAAGAGCGGAAAGAATATTTTGCTCGCTAAGAAAAGGGATGCAGGGAAGATCAGCACCTAAAATATCTTGCAATCCTTGCATTAAGAACTCGTTAAGTTCTTGAAAATTTTTCAATATAGTAGAGTCTGAGGACATCCATCCATTTACAAAACGAGTGAGCTTGTAGGATGTAGCATCTCCTAAATGATTCACTACTACAGCTTCAAAAAGATTTTCTCTAGATGAATCCTCTACAGGGATCATCATCATTGTGCCAGGAGAGCCCAAGCTACCTTCGATATGGGAACAGCTTTTTAAAAGGGAATAGGCATTCGTATTTATGGTATTTCTAGATGCACCTGAGCAGAAAAGAATCGAAAGAAAATTTTCTAGATCAGCTTTATTTAAAATTGGAAGAGTTTGGGATGTTATACTTGATCTCAACATCGATCCTGACGAAAAAGAATGAAATGTTTCTGTCGGCAGATTTGAGTTTATTGATACGCTCGTCATAATTAGTTCCTCCATGTTAATAACTATCTACGATAATGATGCGCTCTTTTTTTGTTAAGGATTCATAAAGAGTTAAAAAAAATCAATTTTTTTTTTGGTAAAGGTCTTTTTACCTCTCAATAAACGAATATTTAAAATCAACGTAGCCTGTCGTTTGAGAATAGCAAACGTTTTTTAAATGGGGCTTTTTTAGATTTCTCTCTTTTTCATAAAAAAGGGGTAAAACAGGCTTTTCTCGTATAAGTATGCGTTCAGCTTCGGCTAAAAATTTGATTCTCAGCAGCGGATCCACTTCTTTTTGTGCTTGATCGAGCAGAGAAATATATTGTGAATTTGACCACTTGGCAAAATTGATTTCATGATCATTTTCTTTGAAAGCATTCAGTGTATATAGAGGGTTATCAATCAAAGATTGCCAAAATAGAGTGCCGATTTGATAGTCACCTTTCATCATTTTATTAAGACAAGAGTGAAATTCATATCCGACTACTTGGCAGTTAATTTGAAATAGTCTTTGCCAAGTTTGGGCAAGAAATAGAGAAGAACTTTCCCTGATATTGCTATTTGAATAAACAAGGTTAAGTACAGGAAAATTTTTTCTCGTTAATCGAAGCTCATCTAAAGCTTCCTCAAATAGAATTTTGGCTTTTTCTTGATTACCTACTACCTCTTTGGGATCATGATTCATAGTATGCGCAAGCGGAAGAGGAGTAGATGCAGGTAGGGCATCATAACAAATAGATTCGACTAAAACCTGTCTATTTATAGATAGGGAAAGAGCTTGCCTAAGTTTTAAGTTGTTAAATGGAAAGGAGGAGGTATTAAATACGCACCAGTAAATCCCCATAGGTGTGGAAGAAACAGCATCTTCAGTGTTTTTAGAAAAGAAGGGCTCCCAGGCGCGAAGAGGTTTACCTAGCCAGTCTGTTTCATCATTTTTGAACATTTCGTTGGCGATAAAACTGTTGTCTTTAGTGATTGTAACTTGCTCCAGGCGTACTTGATCCCTATCCCAGTACATATTATTTTTAATAAAAGTTGCTCTAACACCTGGGGTAAGCTTTTTGATTAAAAAGGGACCGTTGCAAATGAACTGATCATCTTCTCCGAGACCCCAGTTAGGATGAATTTTATCTAGCTCATGATTCACAGGAGAATAAAGAGTATGCGCAGTAAGCTCTAAAAATTCTGGAGTGGGATTTTCCAGTTGAACCTCTAGTGTAGAAGCGTCTATGGCTTTTATACCCACAGAATCCACTGGACAGAGCCCATCATTTGCGTGTTTGGCATTTTTAATTGGATAGAAAAAATAAACAAAAGCCGTTGAAAAAAGTGGAGAAATGATCTTTTTCCACGAATATTCAAAGTCAAAGGCTGAAACAGGTTTGCCATTAGACCAAAAGCATTGCTTTAGTTTAAAAATGTAAGTTTTAAGGTCTTTAGAGACACTCACAGCCTCTGCTAAAGCTAGCTCTGGCTTGCCATGTTTATTAATTCTTGTCAGCCCTTCAAATAGCATTTTTAAAAGAGTGCATGAAGTTTGATCGCCACCCAGTCTAGGATCGAAGGTTCTTGGTAAATCTGTAAAGCTTAGCCGCAGAGTTTGTTCATTTTTAAGACGAGATTTCCATTTCTGGATCGCATTATGAATTGCTTCAATGAACAGGGTCTGTTTTTTGATGTCATTACTTTGCAGGATAAATCCAGAGTATAGAGATCCTTGGAAAGTCACATGAGTTTGAATAAGAGATTTATGAGAAAATTCGCGCGCTGAAAATGAAGCAAAAAGCTCCTCCTTAAAAGATACTTCTTGTGTTCTTATTAACGTAAATTGCTGCTCATTTTTTTCTTCAATTTTAAGAAAGTAATGATCTTTTTTAGATAGTTCTGTTTTTGTTGCTTCTAAAAATAGGTTAAAAAGATTTTTTAAAGTGGTTAAGGGTAGAGTGGCTTGGGTTTCAATAGGATTAAGAGAAAAAAAGAAGTTTTCTAAAAGTTCATGGTTTTTTTGAGACAGTGTCGGGAATGAATCTTTGAATAGGCAAAATAGCTCACCTTGTTTAAGGATCATTCCCCCATTATAATCTCTAAAAGTACCTATAGTTTCATTTAGGTAAGCTACAATTTTTTGCCTTGCTAAATAAAAGTTTACTGAAAAGTCTGCTCTTAAAAGAGCTGGATATTTTGGTAAGGCTAAATGGAAGACATTGGCTTCCTTGGGACTGTTTTTTCTTAAAAACCCGACTTGCTGGACGCGGTCTGGTATGAAGCGAATAGGAAGATTGGATTTTTCAAATTTCTTTTGTATAGATAATTGAGCAAGCTTTTGTAATCTTACCACAATTACAGTGAATAAGATTTCCGAAGAACTTTGACGATCCAGTGAAATCATTACCTGTGGTAAATCTGACAAATGCCTAAATTCTTGGCTTAAAATGAGGATATTCTTCATGGTCTCTTCCTCATTTCTAATCATAAAAATAGAAGGGACTAAAGTTTGAATCCTTCTCTTGAGTTCTTCTTCTAATTCCTTTTTTAAAATCTCCAGCTCAAACTGATAAATCTCAGATCCATCTTTTTTTTCTAGCTCAAGATACATACATTTTATCTGATCATCATTACCTTGGAATGAATAAAAAGACCCCCTAACAATTTGGAGCTTCGGAAGAAGTGCTTGAGCTGCTTGTTCAATGTGGGTTTCTTCTAAAATATCATGCTTATCGAGAATGGAGACAGCAAGTATTAAGCCGACGACAGGTTTGGAACCAAAATGAAATTGTAGTTGGTTTTTGACGTAGCGGATTAATAAGTGCCTTGTTTCAGGAAATAAATTAATCGACCGTTGAATAAATGCTCTCATTAAATAGTGACAAGCCACTATTTTACAAATTAAACGCGCAGGTCTTGGATCAATGAATGATGAAGGGGATAGAGAAATAAATCTGGCTAATTCTTTAAGAAGGTTTTCATCAAAATAGGTCGCATATTTTTTTAATAAATAGATAAGCTCTTTGTGGACTATTTCCATCTTATAGCTGGTAGATAAAGGCCTTAGCGCAAGAATATGGTTACTGAATCGCTTATCTTGCAAACTAAGCAAGATATCTTTGCGCAAGGTCGGAAGATTTTTTTCTGCAATACTAAGATCTTTGCTTTCCTCAAAAAAGATATTCATTTCTAAGATGTAAAAGTTGGATCCAGGGAAAAGATCCCATCTAAAAGATAAGGATTTCTTAGAGAGAATAGATAAATTTTTTCCAGGAATTAGCCACTTTTTTATGATTTTTAATACTGTAAACTCTATCTCTTCTTCTTTAGTAGATTCAGTCAGAAAAGATATTCTTAAACAGTCTGCAGGATTGCTACTAAATTCCCAATCAAGATGAGGTAACTGGTTTGGAAGATCATGTATGAAGTCTTCGGTGTTTTTTCTGAAAAATTCTTGTGGAATTGCGGATCGTAGAGATCGCTCCATCTGAAAGACATGTTCTTCTAAAGCGGATGACGGGAGTAAGTTTATTATTTTTGGTGAAATTTTAAAAGGAAAAGAAATCGGTTCTGCCTTAAGATTTTTCGCTGAAACATCAGAAATAAGATGTGTAGGCTTTAGCAGTTTTGACATTCTTGTTTTTTTGAACTTTCAGTTGATTTAATATAATTTGCGAACTTTACTGAACGTTAACAATTTTTTCAAACAATCCTTGTAAAAAAATTGAGGAATCTTGGCTCTATTTATTGATAAACAATTGGCTGTTAGGCGTTTAAATGATGGTCAACGATTTAAGATAATCATTTTATTCTGCTTGATGTGTTTTTTGTTCTCTTGTGAAAACACGTCAAAAAAAGCAAAAAGGATCTTTTCTGATCGGGGAACTGAGAATCTTTTTTTATGTATTTCTTCTGATGTGAGTTCTTTAGATCCTAGATATGGTTCTGATGCCACTTCATCGCAAGTGATCAAAATGTTATTCGAAGGATTGATGTGTGCGGATGCGGATGGAAAAATTGCGCCAGCTATAGCTGATTCTTTTGAAATATCTTCAGATAAAAAAACGTATATTTTTCATTTAAGAGAATGTCAATGGTCAAACGGCATTGACATCACAGCTTATGATTTCGAATACTCTTGGAAGAGCGTCATAGATATTCATGAAAAAAAAATGTCAACATTAGTTCATAATTTTTACATTTTAAAAAATGTTTCAAAATATCTTAAAGCTGAGTGTCCGCTGGACCAAGTAGGTGTTCATGCCTTAGATGCAAGGACCCTAAAGGTAGAGCTTGAAAATCCCATTCCGTACTTTTTAGAAGCTTTAACCAATACATGGTTTTTTCCTGTTTGTAAGGTTACAGATCAAGCGGTTCCGAAATGGAGCACTCATGTTGGGAAACCTTTTGTGTGTAGCGGCCCCTTTCATTTGAAAGAGCATAAAATTGATCATAAAATTCTTGTGGAAAAGAACCCTTTATTTTGGAATGCAGATAGAGTACTACTCAAAACAATTTCTATTTCAGTAATTAAAGATGCAATGACTCGATTATGTTTATTTGAGAGAGGAAGAATTGATTGGATAGGAAAGCCCCTTTCTGGGCTTCCACTAGATGCATGTGCTATTTTACGTAAAGAAAATAAAATACATCTTGCTCCTTCCTTGGGAGTTTACTGGTATTTTTTTAATACAGATCGATTTCCATTTACCAATAAACACATGAGGCTTGCTTTTGCCTATTCAGTAAACAGAAATGAAATCACAGAGTATATGTTGCAGTCTGATGAAAAGCCGGCGCACAGCATCCTGCCTTCCGTGTATGGGTTGGGTGGAGAGAAATTCCTTGAGGAGGATCCAGTAGCTAAGGCTAGGTTTTACTTAGAATTAGGATTAAAGGAGCTTGGCCTTAAAAAAGAAAATCTCCCTGAGCTTACTCTTAGCTATAATACAGACGAAATTCATCAAAATGTTGCTCAAATTATTCAACAGCAAATTTTTGCAGTGCTTGGGATTAAGATTAAGCTTAGGCACGTAGACTGGAGAGTGCACTACAATAACCTCATTCACGGTGATTTTTGTATGGGGGGTATGATGTGGCATTCCTGGGTTAGAGATCCTATATATATTTTGCAAACCTTTAGGGATAAAGATGATGGAATCAATATGGCTCGCTGGCAAAATGAAAAATATCGAGAATTGCTCCTATCTTCTGAGCGTGAAATAGATTTCGACCGACGAAAAAGGATATTGTGCCAAGCTCATGAGCTTTTAATGGAGGAGATGCCTGTTATTCCCATCTATTTTACCAGTATCGCTTATGCAAAATCTGATATTTTGCATAATCCAACTGTTTTGGAAAATTCAATTTTAGATTTTAGGTATGCTTATTTCAGCTATGACGATATTGGCACTAGGTGATGTTGTCTAGGGAAAATTCATGTAT
Organism: Chlamydiales bacterium; assembly: GCA_040382555.1. Classification (GTDB taxonomy): domain Bacteria; phylum Chlamydiota; class Chlamydiia; order Chlamydiales; family Rhabdochlamydiaceae; genus VGMB01. Next base: position 14,310 of record JBEIFG010000018.1, read on the forward strand.
TTGAAATGAATCGTAATGAGCAATAAGATCTTCAGCTTTTGACTCATTTAGGTATTTAATCTCCTTGTATACCTTTAGACCCTTGAAATTCAGCCCTTGCTTGAAGTATAAAACACCTAGTTTAAATAAAAGTTCGACGTCTCTTTTTTCAATATCTAGTAAAATTTCAATCTCTTTGATCTCCAAATCTGGAATATCTTTACTTTGGTAGATGCTAGCTAGTTGGTGGTGAACCCAAGGGTCACTGGGAGAAAATTCATTTAAAATATTTAGCTCTTCGATAGCTCTATCACTGGAGGAGTGAAATTTACTTTGCATATTAGCAGATTCATACTCAGAAGAAATCCAAAGATGAATGGAATTAGGTGCTAGCTTAGCAGGGCTTTGATAAAGATGGGAAAGCTGAACATAACCTAAAGCTAAGTATGCGTGGGCCTCTATATCTGTAGGGCGCAATTTTACAGCAGCTACAGATGCGTTAATCGCTGATAAGAGAAGAAGCTCTCTCATATTAAAAACGTCTTTCCAAGTCATCCAAATACTGAATTTTTGCATTAATGGAGATAAGGTTTTAAATTTAGGATGAATGCTAAAGAAGGTAGCTTCCTTTGACAGTAAATGTGAAGAAAGATAGCTAAATGAAGAGGATAGCGAATAATACTTGTTATTTTTTTCTTCTTCATCTCTGTAATATAAGGTGCAGGCATTGTATATTTCTTGCCGAAGATCTAGAAATTGTTGTGGCTTTTTAGCCTGAAAGTAGAAGTGGAGAACGAAATATGTAAAACTTGTTAAAAATAACGAAGCTATCGCGATTGCAGAAGTAGTGGTTTGAGAAAAAAAAGAGAAAAAAAGGATAACGGCTATAAATTGAAAAAAAATTACACCCAGAAAGCAAATATGAAAAAAAGAGTAAA
>JBEIFG010000019.1:0-15175 GCA_040382555.1 Chlamydiales bacterium
TTATGAAGGGCTATCGTTGTTTCTACAATCCCTAGATTTGAAGCTAAATGTCCCCCGGTAGCTGCCACCGTATCAATAATGATTTGTCGTATTTCAGAAGATAATTTTTTGAGTTCTTCTATGGATAGCTCTTCCAGCTGAGGATGGCTGTAGGACGGGGGAAGAAGATCTTTCATGACAGAGGATCCCGGTTGGCAAGGGTTGAGTACACATTCGGGCTAAAATCTTGAGTTTGAGGTGTCCCCGCTTCTGTGAAAGAGAGATCAGAATCTCTATTTTTAATGAGCATCTCGATTTTTTTTTCGGCTTGATTCAACTTAGTATTACAGAGAACAATAAGGCGGTCTGCTTCTTCATACAGACCTAAAGAGTCTTCCAGCGAAATTTTACCCGTATTCATGAGTTCAAGAATTTCTTCTAATCTTGAGTATGCACTCTCAAAAGTTATTGTAACGTCGTTTGACATGGTTTTTTTTGTACCTCTACTTCAAGTTCACCATCCTGCATGAGAATGCAGAGCTTTTGGTTTAATGTGGTATCTTTAGCATGGAGGATAACCGAATCTTTTTTTTCAGAAAAGAGAATGCAGTACCCCTTAGTTAAAAGATTTTTAGGGTTTAAGGCTGTAAGGTGGGCGAGCAGTCTTTGCAAGGATTGATTTTTGGATTGAAGGGTAGTCCACATGGATTGATCAATCCTTTTTTGTAAGTTAGCTGCCAATACATTTTTTTTATGGGTGTTAATTTTATTTTTTAAAGCATTACCAATAGATTTATCAAAGAGATCGAATTTTTTTTTAAAAATTGTTATTTGATGGACCGGATTGAGAAGCAGTGTTTGCTCTTTTTTGGCATCAAGATGGAATTTTTTTTGCATTATGAAGGAGTGAAGAGTTTGGTCAGCTTTTTGTCTTATTTCATCTATATCTTGCCATCTCGATGATAAAATATGAGAGCTTGAGGTTAGATAGGGGTGTCTTTGGAAGGTCTTAAGCTGTCTTTTTGCAGTTTGAAGTTTGGATTGGATAGCAAATTGCAGCTGACTGGTAGATCTTTGTAGAAAGGCTTGCTGCTGCACTTTTTCTGCGGTACAAATTTCAGCGGCAGCTGAGGGGGTAGGGGCTCTGAGATCGGCGGCAAAATCAGATAAAGAGATATCAGTTTCATGCCCAACAGCTGATATCACCGGGATTTTTGAGGAGGCAATGGCCCGCACGACTATTTCTTCATTAAAGGCCCAGAGGTCTTCAAGACTACCTCCACCTCTGCCCACAATCATCACATCGCAAAGGTTATGCTGATTGAATTGATCTATAGCTTTAGCTATCTCTTCTGCAGCCCCCTCTCCCTGCACTTTCACAGGATTTAAAATTAAATGAAATCCCTTGGCTCGGCGCTCAAGGATCTGGAGTATATCTTGAATGACAGCCCCTGTAGGGCTTGTAACCACACCGATAGTCTTAGGAAATTTGGGAATCGCTTTTTTTTGGCTGGGGTCAAAAAGACCTTGTAGTTGCAGCTTTTCTTTTAGAGCGTGTAATTTTAGTAAAAGAGTGCCTACTCCCAAAAAGTCGATGGATTTTACGATTAGCTGGTAATTTCCTCTTGGCGCATACACGGAAAGTTCCCCCTGCACTACTACCTTATCGCCCTCTTTGGGAGCTCGGGATAGATGGCGGGTTTGTCCTTTAAAAAGAACTGCTGAAATTTGAGACGAGGGATCTTTTAGAGTAAAGTAGTAATGTCCAGAGGATTGGAGCTTAATGTTGCTAATTTCACCTTGCACTAGTAAAGAAGCAAAACCAGTTTCTAGCTGCTTTTTGATTTGTAAAGTAAGCTCGGTAACACTTAGCGCTTTCATAAAAAAAACCCCAGGTAGATAAAGAATAGTCTAGCGAATTGGAATTCTTTTCTCTAGTTTAAATTTGTGTCTCTTTGACATCGTCTATATAGCTTTTCATGACTAAGAGTTTTTTATGGACATAAGTTATGTCTACTGTGGGGACACTCTTAGTACTACAAATACCGTTTTGCATTTGATCGCAAAGGGCCATTAAAGATTTTTTAAGAATATACAGTAAATGAGCAACTTCTACCTCATTCTTTTGTTGGGCTAAATACTGTAGTGTTTCTATGCAGTCCATGAAGCAAACTTGTGACGAATCAGTATCCATCCAAAAAGTTTTGGATAGGGCAAAAAGGTCTGTAGAAAAGTTTCTTTTTACGATATCGGGGTCTACATAGCCTTTTGTTCCAAGAGAAAAAAAACCTTCATTACCTTCTTCTATGGAACAAGAAAAATCCAGGTCTGTTAGCACGGCTGAGAGTAAAGAAAGTTCATCTTGACTTAGCAAAATATTGGCTGGTTTTATGTCATTGTGAAGTATGTTTTGTAAGTGAAGATCCCGAACTCCTTCTGTAACTTCTACCATAATCTTTACTACCTCTTCGAGTTGTTTCAATAGAGGTCTATTCAAGATTTCAGCATATTTAAAAAGAGTTTTTTCAGAAGGGTCTATTAAAAATTGGTGAAAAGGCCATAAATAAGAAAAGGCGTCTTGAGAGTAAGCCAGGGCGATAGACTCAGCTTTTTTATTAGGACTTGAAAAAGCGATCAAAGGTTTTAAAATTCTTGTAGAGTGTATATTTCGCAGAGAAAAAATAGTCTTTTTAAAAAGAGAAAGCGTTGGATTACTTCTTAGCCCTTTAGTGATTTTACTGCGCATAGCTAAAGAGATATATCCCTCATTGCTTATGTAAATCTCTTTGGTGAGTATTTTAGATCCACCTCTTATTTTTCTCTGAAAGGGTAAGCAAATTGTTGCAGAACCGGCAGGGTAAACTCTTACGCTGGCACTTGCGATGAGCTTTGAAGAAGTCTTTTGCATTTGCTTGGCTATCTGATGAATATTTCTAAAAAAAGGAGATTTAGAAGAGACGGTGATGGTATGTTGACCTCTACCTTTTTGGAATTCCAATCCTTGGTAATAAGCAGTAACTAGCTGCTCAAGGACAGGCTCAGAGATATTGAGAATTAGATGGGTATGCAAAACCTGTTGTATTTTGCGAATAAGGTCTTTATCCAGAGGGGGCGCAGCGACAGTCTCGTGATTTTCATGCACTGCGACACAATCGTAGTAGGAATGAAATTGCTGCCTTCTCTCTGCTAAAGCGCTCTCAAGAGCTTCATCGGTGTTCTCAACTCCCAAAGCAATCACAGATTCACAATTTACCCTACGGTATCTGAAGGGCAGATAGCAGCCAGTGCATATCTCTAGGATATCTGAGGCAAAATAAGTCAGGGCTTGCAGTCTATTTGAAGGTACTCTTTGTTGATTAAAGCTTTCTCTAACTACGGCAGAAATATTAATTACGATCTCTCCCTTTTCATTCAAAGGAATATATCTTGTACATCCCGTCACAGGAGAGGGAGAAGCGGTCTGTGGGAAATAAGTGTACGGTAGTATGTGCTGGATGGTCATGAAATTTATTATTTTTTTTAATTTATCGTATCATAAACAATCTTTTTTGTTTATTAAAAATTAATTATACATTTTATATATCAAAATATTAAATTTGATTTATTGTAATTTTATTGCTGTCAGTTTCTTTTGAGAAGTAATGGCAAATGACACTTGCTTTGCATTGATAGGTGTTTTATCATATGCGGATGCGGTTTACTAGAAAAGGGTCATAGTTGTATGAAAAAAACAATCGTGGCAGGAAATTGGAAGATGCATAAAACTCCTCATGAAGCAAGGGCTTATCTCGAGGAATTTCTTCCCTTGGTACAAGAGAGTAGTGCTCACGTTCTTCTTGCAGTTTCTTATGTGCATTTAGAGGGAGCTGTTCAGTGTGCTAAAAATTCTGTAGTTGGAATTGGGGCTCAAAATATCTCAGAGCATCCTAGTGGAGCTTTTACAGGTGAGATTTCTGGCAGTATGATTCAAGATACAGGCGCTAGCTTTGTCCTTGTAGGTCACTCTGAGAGAAGACAATATTTTCATGAGACAGATGAGTTAGTGAATCTAAAAGCGCTTAAAGCTTTAGAAACAGGATTAGTACCTATGGTTTGCTTTGGGGAGACACTCTCTGAAAGAGAGGCGTCCATAGCCGAACAAGTTTTGCAAACACAGCTTGAAGGGGCTCTAAAAGGGATGACTTATGAGCAGTTAAGTCGTGTAATTTTAGCATATGAGCCAGTCTGGGCTATCGGTACGGGGAAAACAGCTTCGGTGGAAGTTGCGCAGCAAACTCACAAATTCTGCAGGCAATTTCTTATCCAAACCTTTGGAGAGGCATTGGCCAAGAAAATACCTATGTTATATGGAGGGTCTGTGAAGCTAGAAAATGCTCTTGAGCTAATGAGGCAGGAGGATATTGATGGTGTTCTTGTGGGTGGAGCTTCCCTGGATCCTAAGGGTTTTGCTCAAATTGTAAATTGTACTAGGATATAGGTTGAAAGATGAGTTTTATTTTTTATTTTACAGTATTTGTATTTCTTGGTCTTTGTAGTCTTGTGTGTTTACTCGTGCTGATTCAAGAGAGTAAAAGCCTTGGACTGGGTGCATCGTTTGGTGGAGATCCAGGTGATTCTTTATTTGGTACTTCTACCGCAGATGTATTGAAAAAATTTACCGCATGGATGGCGGCTGTGTTTGTGATTTCATGTGTTCTTTTATCCATATGGTCAGAGTCCATAGGCGAAAAAGCAATTGAATTGCCTTACTCCATTGAAGAACTACAACAAGGATAATTCATTCATGAAACTTCCTATTATATATTATGGACATCCTGTGCTTCGAAAAAAATGTGAGCCAATTAGGGAAATCACAGAAGATATTAAGCAACTGGTTGCAGATATGATAGAAACTATGGATGCAAGTGATGGAATAGGTATAGCCGCGCCTCAGGTGGGCCGGGCTATACGTTTATTTGTGTTAAGAAACTATGTAGAAACTGCGGATGGGGAATATACCCTTTCTCCTCCAAAAGCCTATATTAATCCAAAATTATTAAATCCCTCTTTGGAGCTAGTTGAAGATGTAGAAGGGTGTTTATCAATGCCGGGGATCAGAGCTAAGGTGAAAAGGCCCTCCTCTATTACTGTCCAAGCTACAGATTTGGACGGAAATGAGTTCTGTGAGCATTTGGAAGGATATAATGCTAGAGTTCGCATGCATGAAAATGATCATATCAATGGGGTGTTGTTTATCGACCGTTTAGATAGTATTTCAAGAAAAAAAATCGAAGCTTCCCTAAAAGAGATCAAGAAAAAATATAGCGAATAGGTTTCTTTGAATTGTGAACATTAGCGTGCAGCCTCTCGATATAAGCTCTGGTCGTTTAATTTTAATTTTTATTTAAAACATGTCTGTAATTACCTCAATTAGCTTGCCGAAAGATCTGGAACATTCTGTTCTGGATTTAGAAAATTTCTCTACTCAACATATTTCTTTAGAAAAAGTAAAATGCCGCCACCGTTTTTCAGCGCCTAGACATTTTTTTACCTTGATACAATCTGGAAACCTCCATCGAAATAACCCCATGGTAGAGCAGATTTTAAAAATGGCTGCTATTTTTGAGGGCATCGATCCTGGAGCTAGTCTTTTGCATCAGACTGTAGTTCTTTTTGGTAAAAATATAAAAAGGATTTTTGAGTGTTTTCCTAGAGTGGTTGCCGAAAAGCAAATGGATACTGGTTTAAGTGAGAAAATACTGATAAAAGCATTTCTATCTTTTTTTCACGAATTAAAGCAGGTTCTTCATAACCAAGCGCTTTTGATAGGTTCCCTTTACACAGGCATGCAAATTCGCTCAGAATTAGTTTTTAATTTTTTGAATGAAGGGGATACAGATGTTCAGACTGCTTTAGAAATTTTTTCTCACTGCCCTAAAATCATACTAAGTATTCAACCCATCGATAGTCTATGCTCGAGAATGATTCGTATTGATATAAGCGAGGCAATTCAACAAATTAACGAATTCATGCAGCAGAGTGAGTGCAGTGCCGATGTGGATCGAAAAATGATAGAATTTTTAGGTAGATATCTTATCAAGGATACTCATCTTTATGTGAGTGAGGATAAGATCCCAAATCACGAAGAAATAGAGCAATTATTAAAACATAAAGATGAAAAAGTAAAGTGGCTGGGAAAATTATTATTTTTAGCTAGATTGTATTTCTCTCCTAAGAAATTTGAGGATTTCTCTCAGCTTTTATGGGTTTTTACCATTTTACAATTGATGGTTATGGATACCTCTTCTTTCCTTCCCTCTGAAAGTTTAGGGGAGGTGCAAAGGCCGCACCTTTTGTTTGAAAAGCTAAGGTTATCCTCCTCTTTACCTTTTGCTCCTTACCTAGAAAAGCTTTTGCAATGCAGAGCCGATGCTTTGTTAAAGCAAGGCTCTTTTTTACATTTGCTCTTTAAGCGTAAGCAATCCAAAGACTTTTTCGATTTTTTAGGTCCCCACTGGCATACTGATACGACTTTACTTTACTCTTTAGTGATAAGGGTAGAAACGGCAATAGAAAGATGGCTTGGATCCTTTCCGGGATCTTCCTCCATATTTTTTCATACGGAAAAAAGAAATATGCAGCAGCTTGAAGCTTTAACCAATGATATGGATCTTAGGTTATTTTGCTCATGGGTATTTTTGGGAGACTTTGATAGGGTGAGAAGCGAAGGTTCACTCATGACAAGAGAGGTCAAAAAATATCAACAGTTTTTAGCTAGTAGACAGCGTTTTTGTATGAATTATGAGGAGTTTTATATTCTTTCAAAAGCTCTTTCCTATGGCAAGGTAGATACCCAAGAAATATTGCATCCATCGGAAGTAAAAAACCACAAAAATTCCCCCTCCAATACATCAAAAAAAGAAAAATTAAAAAAAGCATCTAAAAGCTCAAATCCTTCTCCTTTTTCTTTTTCTGATCTTGAGGAAACAGAGCCTTCTACTTTAGTAGAAGATTTTTCAGCTCATAGTGAGCACAGAACTAGCTCAATTTTAGAGAGTTTCATCTCTGAGACCCAAGGTTTTTTGGATCAATTAGCTATAGCCGATCGAGTTGAATCATTTTTTTTATCCCAGGAGGAAGGGATCTCATACAGAGGCATGGATAGCGAGTCTGAGTATTGCAGGTCCCAAATGATTTTAACACACCGGTTTCCAAGAGAAATTCTTTACTTTTTATTTCATCCTAAATTTTCAATATGTAAAGAATATTATGATAAATTTGAGAATCTGCAGACCTGCTTTCAATCTGTAATTTATATGAATGAGAAAAAATACGTGCTGGAGGGGACCGTAGATCGCTATCACGTTTTATATCATCTTTGTGCAAGGGAACTTAAAGCCTTTCAGGATTATTCTTTACTTCAATTCTCTCCTACTGAATTTCCCGCCTTAAGCACCGCAAAGCTCAATATGGCCAGCATTCATTCTTGGCTAGGTAGTATTAATTTAGCATATGATTTGCAGGGGGATGCCCGCTTTATGTTTGAAAATAAATCATACAAAATTGTTCGATTACATCTGTAAAAGCTATTTAGTCAGCTGTATTAAAGTAGAAAATCGATCATCGTCGGGTTGATGGGTATAGGAAAATTTGAGTTGCCAGCTACCGGGAAGAAGGGTTGTTAAGTCAGCATTAAATGCGCTGTAGGTAGGATCACTTTTTCTCTTCCATCCATTAATTGTTTGCATTTTCAGCGTCCATTTTGGGGAGAGTTTTGCGTATACTCTTCCTATAAATGTTTCACGCTTATCGGAAAGCGGAGAGTTTAGCAAAGATTCTATAGAGTGGGACATATCTAATATGAAGTCATCGTGGTTGGCTTTTCTCCAATCATACTGGCTGCGATATCGATATTCAGCTCCAAGAGCTAAAGCTTCACTGAGGGTAACATCTGCCCGGGTATTGCAAGTGTCTAAAACCTGCTCTTGGAAGTTCCAGCATAAATATCCTGTTAAAGAATAAGTAGGCCGGTTCCAGTGGATATTTGAATATAGCTTGGGGAAAGTTTTGCTATAGCTATTTTGAGCAAAATACGTGTTGGTATAAAGATCTAAGAGAAATACTGGCAAAGCCGTGTCACCTTTACTAGAGAAAACGGAATTCCGTGATCCGAGACGAAGTTGATTCAGTTTATAGTAGCCGTCTTGCATGCTATAGGTAAAGTGATTCAAGTTGCTCACCGTGGGTTTGGTAAGGCCACGATAGTTTATATAAGGCTCCATCCTGTGGGTATAGTGACGATACTGCTTGAAAAGATGAGTATTTACCTCACCACCATAGGAAATTACAAATTGACCAGCCTCTTGATGATAAGGATTATTACTATAAAATAGACCTGTAGCTCCTACGCTGGGTGTAAAAATAAACGGTCCTAGATGAAAGGGGCGGTAAATCCTATTTTGGGACTCCATCCGAGCTGTATGCGTGGGCTGCAGGGTATTTGAGAGATACTGAGAGTACACGTACTTTAAGTAGCCCACGTTGATTGAATTCTCTGTAATAATACCTGTGGGACCTAACACAAAGGGACGCACACCCATTGTAATAAGGGGAAGCTGTTCGTTTATACTTTCAAAATTATTGATTTGAGGTTGAACGCTTAAAGTAGCAAATGCATTTTTTTCTTGGTGATTCACAAGAAGGCGAGTTCTTTTTTGGGTGTCAATCACGAAATCATTACTTTTGAAGTCGTAAATCATTTGCACATCACTCAATTTATCATATTGAAGATGAAGAAATGTTTTTTTGTCCTGACTTTGATGGCTGAATAAACCCTGCAGTCGATATCTACGTGGGCTTTTTTCTTCAGGAACGATTTTATCATAAGCACCGTAGCTGCGCGTCATAAATATGGTTCTATCATCAGGTGATGCATATTCCGTTTCTAAAGCCGCACCAGGACCTCTACTTAAGCGATAGTCTAACCTAAAAAATGCATTAAAATCCCTCCAAGACATTACCCTATATCTAAGGGTGAGTCTTGGGCCGAGTCCTTTATCCCAAACTACTTTGTACTTTATGGGAGGATCGTAAAAGGATTGTAGGTTACTAGAAAATCCAGGTACCCAAAAAAAAGGGATTTTTAAAAAACGAAATTTGATGTTTTTAGCTGTGAGGACATGGTCCTTTGAGATCTTTATAGATTCTGAATTCACATCCCACATGTTTTGATCACTCTCGCATGTGGTTAAAAATGCATCATGAATGATAAAACTACCATCACTCTGAAGTTCAATTTTTTCACCACCTACAAACCATAATTCGATGCCTGTCTTTCCCTGGATGAGAGTACCTGTTTTGGTGAGAAAGTCGAATTCCAGAGACTCTCCCACAAAATAGTTGCCTCCAAACTCCATCATCAGATCCCCCCTAGCAATGACTTTAAGGATCTTGACTCCGTTTTCGGTTTTATGGATATATTCTATGTGGCGCGCTTGTATTCTTATTCCTTCAGCCGCGATAACTCCACCCAATTCTGTTTTAATTACTCCTTGAGAAAAATATGGCTCTTTTAGATCGATCTCTAAATCCTCAGGAGCTCGAATATCCGCAATGCGATTTTTTTCGCCTTCTACTATTTCTTTTTTATTTTTGGTTGAGAAGTTTTTAAAAGCTTGCTTGAATACATCGGTATTGGGAGCTACAAAGGTAACGTTTGCTTTTAGAGGGGCTGAAAAGCTAATAGCCGTGATGCACAAAAGGGGGAAAAGACATTTAGCTCTTTTAATCATTGATATTCGGTGTCTTCTAAGAAATAAGAGAATATAGTAGATAATCTGAATATTTACAAAAAAAACCTTAGTCTTATTCCTGCTATCCCTCATTTTTCGTTAAAATAATCATCATTTAAGAGGCAACTTTCTAAAGCCCACTTTTTTGTTCTAATAGAGCGGGCTTATAAGTTAGTTTAGGATCAAGGCAATCTCTATAGGATATTCATCGTTGGGTATTTGTAAAAAACCTTTCGCATTTATAGTTAGATCCAGCTGCATGGATTGGGATTTAGGAGACAGGGGTCTAGCTTGAGCTGCCTCTAAAGCGGGAGCTAAGGGTGGATACTCAGAAACACAATTTTTTGCTACTCTGAAGTAATCACTAAAACAAGAAATCGGGCGTGCATAAAGGTGGATGAGCACTAAATCGCTGCTTAGTACGGCTTCTAGGATGTGTTGTTTACCATCGATCAACATTAGACTTTCATAGAGAGACCTTCCTGTCTCAGGATCAGCGGGATGTTCTACTGAAAAAAATGGTGAGAAGATATACGTCAGAATTTGACGGGGGAATTTATGACGTAAAATCATTTCATGGTCGCTTAGCCCTTGGCCTCTTTTGAGTTGTCTGCTAGATAAGGCCTCTTCAGTAGACTTATGCCAAATCGATATTCTTTCATGGATAGATATTTCTCTTAATTTGTATTGCATTTCAAGAACAGATTGAGTGATTTCCTCTATAGGAAAATTGGAACAGGCACTCGGAAGAGGTGCTGGTATCTTCTTTGTAGGTTCCTTTAGTATTGCAGCAGAGGTTTTCGCAGATAGCGACTTAAGCGGCTCACTTGCTGTAGCTGGTTCCTTTGCTTCAATAGGTGTTTTTGGTTTAGGGGTGGATGTACTGCTACTTTTTTTGGCCGCTTTTGCACCAATCGATTTTTTGGATGGGGAAGGGGCTTTGGGAGTGCTTACTAGATCTGCAACAGCATAGGATTGGGCGATTTCCAATAAGTTTTGTTGGCTTACATCGCTTGATTTTAGCAGTCTAAAAAAATCGTCTGTGCTAAGGCAAAATATAGAATCTTTATTCAGAGGGGGAACCCACGAGGGGCAGAAAGTGGTATGAAGTTTGGTGATGTTGCTAACATACTGAGGAATTCGCTCATCAAGAGCATTATTTTGCCTAGTGATTTGATCGATCTGTGCTAACACAAGCCTAGGCAGGAAATTTTTAAATAGGGTATCCAATCGGAGTACTAGATCGTAGGTTCTAGTGATTTGCGTCGGCCAGTCTTTGGGAATGATTCGAGTGAGAGTTAAACACTCATCCACAGAGTCTAGAACAGATTTTAAGCGTTTACCCTCGAGGATACAGATATCTCTTTTTTGTAGCAGAATGGCTAAAAAGGGAGTGAGTTCTTTTTTGCAGAGGTATTCAGAAAAAGCATAGTAGGGAATAAATCCATTTTCTGCCGTAATTTTTGGCGTATCCAAAGTGCTTAGGCAATTATTTAATACACGTTCTTCAAAATTTGAGCCTACATGTTGCAACATAAATATCTTCGACATGTGAAATAGCTGTCCTAAAATTCTAACGTTTGCATCGCTAGAGCACAGTAGTATATTGACAGTGGATTCACCAGGAAATGAATCCACAGGAATGGCAATCATTTTTTCTTTAAGTTGAAACTTAGAGATCAGTTGTAGCATAACAAGGTGAAATTCAAAACTGCATTGAGTATACCCAATTGCATCCCATCTATCTATCAGATCTGAAATATTAAATAGCAAGGTTTGAGCAAAAGATATGTAGTGAATTTTTTGATGGAATTCAGGAATTAAAGAAATTACATCCGCAAATAGCTCTGGATTAGATTGGTGCAAGGCAGTGATCTTTTCAAGAAAGGTGGCTCTAAAATTAAAAATTTTAAATATAGAGCTAAAAAGCACCGCTTCAACGTGTAGCGCATTTTTAAGATTGGCTAAGAGGATAGTTTTTCGAGTCAGCGGCTGTATAAAGTCTCCAGGATTGGATAAAGGAAATCGTTTTAATTCATTTCCTATATATCTAACTCGCTCGGAAAAAGAGGACAAAGGCTCTGAATTTGGCCCGGTAGGTAATTCGCTATAATTAGAAAGGGCTGTTATTAAAGAATATATTTTAGCTATGGATTCGTGAAGGATACGCGAGGGCTTTTGATCTTTTTTACCTGCGTTTATCTTAACTTTTACTCCCATTGGCATTGCTTCTGTAATGAGAGTCATAATTTCTGATGACTGAGGGGAGAGTGAAAAATCGTGAATACTCATATTAAATAATCCTTTAATTGCATAGGATTATTATACAGATATTATCTTAATAAAAATAGAAAAGATATATATATTAATAATCTTTTATTGAATAGCTTTAAGAAGTATTCCTGCTAACACAGGAACATTGCGTGGATCCCCAAGAGCTATAGATTGAAGAATAAACTCTATACTTTGCTGAGTGTGTCTTTCAGCAAGAGATTGATAGGACTCGATAAGAAGGGATGAGCTCTCTTCAGGGGTTAACTCAAAAAAAGATTCAGAGATTCTTGTGGCCCAGGGCATGGTGGGTCTAAATTGAATCATTTCATGATTTTGTTTAGAGGTAATCCATTTTTTTACGTTTTCCTCATAGGGACCTTGTTCTTTTAAGCGAAAAAGAGCTAAGTTACAATACGCTCTTATTAGGGGGGCTCCTGCTGTCTGGGACTTCAGTTTTAAGAGCTCTATGCCCCTTGGGCTTTGCATATTTTCAATAAGGGACACTAAAAGGGGAATGAGTTCGTTTTGTTTGGTATCTAGTACTAGTTGAGCTATTTTCAAAAATGATTCTTCTGGCAATTCTAAAGATTCTTTTAAAAGAGTTTCCCTTACAGAAAGTGTGATGGCCATTAAATCAAGGTAGCTTTGTTTTGCATGTTGTTGCAGAGACGAAATGACTTTCCACGCTCTTAATGAATTCCCAATAGAACTACTCGGTTGAAATCCTAATTCTCTGCTATCTCTTAATAAAAACTCTTTTAAAAAAGAGACAGATCGCGGGTCTTTCCTGCGCAAAAGAGAAAAGGAGGCATTAAATCGGACACTTAAATCTTCACTTTGAGCTAACTTATATAATACGGATTCCGAGCCAGAAATTTCACCAAGTAGAGCAATAGCAAATAGATTGTCTTCTTGAGCTTTGCCAATAATTTTTTGCTTGGCTGATTCATCCCCTAACATATGCAAAGACCTTAAAGCAGCTAGCTGCACATTTTCAGCAGGGGAAAGAGAGAGTTTTTTTAGTCTTTTTATTGACGAGGAGTCTTTAAGGAAGCCAAGGGCTGATGCGCAAGCTTCCTGCTCGGCAATATTCACATGGGTAGCACAACTACGAATGGTAGGTAAAAGATCATCCCTGCCGTGTCTTGCAGCGCTAAGTATGGCTTCAATGCGTGTTTGATAAAACCGATCATCCATCATTTTCCGTAAAATATGGACAGCATCCGAGGTTCCAATTAATGCAAAGAGCTCAGGAAAAAAATAGCTTATTTGGGGGGGGAGTTTATGCATCAAAGCTTCCACTTGACCTGTTGCAGATCTCGATTTTCTGGAGCATAAAATATAAGCAGCTTCCAAGCGAGTGTACAAAAATTCAGAGGCCATTGCTTTTTGCAGTAAGGTATCTATTTGATCGTCCTGCATTCTAGCAAGAAATTGGAGGGAGGCTAGCTGTGTTTGGGGATTTGAGCTAGATATCCCTGCGTCTAAGATATCGTAAGGGGATTCCAAACCGGCAATATTACATGAGTATATACTTAGAATTTGAGACTGAGGATCCGGGCTTCTGGCTCCATGCTCCAGCATAGTTTTAGCTAAATGCTCAAGGATATCAAAATCGTGGACATTGTTTTGCAGACAGTATTCTGTATAGAGCTCTATGGCCTTGCGATAATTTTTTGATTGCGCAAGGTAGATAATTTGCAGTTTATTTATACTGCTCTTTTCTTGTGTAACTGCCCCTTCGGAATGGGTTCCCAGCAAGGGAGAAAAACAACATTGAACAGATAAACAAGAACTTATGAACCAAAAAGCTTTCATGCTATTTAAAATATTTTTAAATGTTTCCAAAGATCAATATCTACTTCTTTTAATACTTTAGCAAGGGTGTTTATCGGCAGGCCCATTACGTTGTAATAGCATCCTTCTATTTTTTTCACAATAATACCGCCCCCTTGCTGAATGGCATATCCACCGGCTTTATCGCTGAAAGCAAAATGGCTTAAATAGGATTCAATTTGATCTTCTGAGAGTGGATTGAATAAAATCTGAGTAGTTTCAACCTCACAAATTATTTTATCCCCAAATACTACGCATAAAGCAGTGATTACCTCATGCCAAGATCCAGATAGTTCGCTCAAAAATTGTTTAGCTTCTTTTTTATCGGATGGCTTGTTATAGATTTTTTTTTGATGGTACACCACAGTATCAGCACATAAAATAATTTTATTTTTAAATTGCTCTTGGAGCACTTCGGCTTTTTTGGTAGCCAATAGCTTAGCATAAGACGCAGGATCTGAGTGCATAGGAATGGATGCTTCATCAAAGTGGGAGGCCACTTGGGTAAAAGGTATCGAAAAAAAATTTAGAATTTCTTTCCTACGGGGAGATTGTGAACCTAAAATTATCATAAATTATCTTATTTTTTTATTTTATTATTGGATAACAGTCCGTTTTTATACAACGGAATATCAGAATGCAAAAAAAATACCACTTTCTTTATATTCTCTTTACATATTATAATATTAGTATCTTAAAAGCTTTTTTATTTATACTTAAGAGGTAAAAAATATGACAACACCTGTGCATACGCCAGCTGTTAATTTGAATGCATTAGGCTTTGGAGGTATTCAACCTCCAGACAGCCCCACTAGTAGATCTAGATCTAGATCGAGTTCTGTCGATTCGATAAGTTCAGCTGAGTCTACCTACTCTCAATCACCTTCTTCCCCCGCATCCAAAGCACCCTCGCAGTCCAAAGGATTTATTTTCACAGTGTGTGATCAAATCTATAGATTCTTAGCAAATATATTTGACTGGATTTGCAGCTTTTTTATTACAAGCCCTGAATGCGAAGAAGAAGAGCTCCCAGAAACGAGGCTAATTAATGAATTACAAGCTTTGCAGATAGCATTAGCAAACCCAGATGCTTCCGACCAAGTAATCATTTCCACCATCGAAGCCATGGAAGTGTCATTTCCAGGATTCAAAGAACGACTTTTAGTAAAAATAGAAGAGGCTGAAGGCGCAGGGAGCACATACCTTCCTGGTTTTATTGAACAAAATCCCAAATCCCCTTTAGTTATTAGAGGAGTAGACCATTACCTTGACTCATTAAATCAATAATCTTTTTTTAAGCACTCTTTTTTTTAAAA
>JBEIFG010000020.1:0-15109 GCA_040382555.1 Chlamydiales bacterium
AAATGCTTTTTCAAACAAAAATTCCCGTAGAAAAAAAATAGACAGCGGCTAGGGTGGTAGTAGGTTCTATAGAAAGAAACTAGCTCGTCATAAGACAGATTAGGTATTTCTTTTGGATCTCCTCCTGAGTTATACGCGTAGGACAGATCAGGGACTAGATGGTTTAAAATGAGATGCCACAGTCTTGAGTCTACAGAAGAGAGGGCTCCTTTCATCTCATTAAAAACTATACCTTTATACTCTAAAGGGCTATTTGAGTCCTCAGCTTGACTAAATGCTAAACGGCAGCCTTCTTGCAAAAAGCTTTCTTTTTTTAATTCGGGATGAAAGACGGCATCAAGGTATATCTCCATTAGGTTGTAAAAGTCTTTTTCGACCTGAGAGGCAGCTGGATAACAAGTGAAATCTGAGCCTGTTAACGCATTCATAAATGTATTGAGACTTCTGCGAGACATAGAAAAGAAAGGATCTTTTACAGGGAATTTTTTGGATCCACACAAAACGCAGTGCTCAAGTATATGAGCCACTCCATTTGATGAGGAGGGAAGGGTCTTAAAAGATAGGCAAAAAAGATTTTCCGGGTCATCATTCTCTATATGAATAATTTGTGCACCTGAAATAGTATGCTCGATTTCTCGAAGAGTGCAATTTAGCTCATCTATAAATGTAATCTTAGTGACATTAAAGTCTTTGTAGATATCGCCAATATTGGTTAAGAAATCTTTTCGCATGAGGTATCTCCCTTATCAAGGAAAACAGTGTAGGAGAAAATACAGTTTTTTTCTACGATCTCG
Source organism: Chlamydiales bacterium (assembly GCA_040382555.1). Classification (GTDB taxonomy): domain Bacteria; phylum Chlamydiota; class Chlamydiia; order Chlamydiales; family Rhabdochlamydiaceae; genus VGMB01. The sequence continues at coordinate 795 of JBEIFG010000020.1, forward strand.
TAAGAAACTTTTTTTTGAAAAGAAAAAAGGGAAAAAACATGCGCTTTTTTCCCTTAAATATAGTTAATGTTAGTTTAGTTCCAGACTAAATTAGCCGCAGATTGGTATTCGGTAACACGTGTTTCAAAAAAGTTTTTTTCTTTACCCAAATCTATAGTTTCGCTCATCCAAGGGAACGGGTTTTTAGAGCGATATAAAGGTTTTAATCCGATACGCTCTAAGCGGCGATCTGCTATGTACTGTACATAATCACGGAACATAGGTGCAGTTAGACCGAGAATTCCTTTGGGTAAACAATCGGAAGCATATTTACATTCTAGCTCAACGGCCTCTTGTATTAATTGAATAATATGCTGTTGAAATTCTTCTGTCCAAAGATGAGGATTTTCTTCTTTGATTCCATTAATGAGATCAATACCAAAATTTAAGTGGATCGTTTCATCGCGGAGGATATATTGAAATTGCTCTCCTATCCCTGTCATTTTATTTTGCCGGTGGAAAGACAAGATCATCACAAAGCCACTATAGAAGAAAATACCTTCCATAATGATGTAATACCCTATAAGATTTTTAAGGAATTTTTGAGCTCCCTCAGTAGTCTCTGTAGTAAAATGAGGACTTAAAATATCTTCAGTAAGTCTCATTTCAAAGGTATCTTTGTCATGAATACTATTAATTTCATTGTACATATTAAAAATTTCGCCTTGATTAAGCGACAAAGATTCAACAATGTAGTGAAATGTATGTGTATGAATTGCTTCCTCAAAAGCTTGTCTCAATAAATATTGACGAACCTCTGGATTAGTCACATGCTTGAAAATAGCCAAGGTTATGTTATTTCCTACCAAGCTTTCAGCAGTACTAAAAAAGCCAAGATTCCTCATAATCACACGCTTTTCATCGGCTGATAAAATATCAGATTTCCAAAGTTCTATATCTTTAGACATAGATACCTCAGTCGGCATCCAGTGGTTAGCACAACCATTGAGATAGTGCTCCCATGCCCACTTGAACTTAAGAGGCATGAGCTGGTTGACATCCACTTTATTGCAATTAATAAGACGCTTTTCGCTAACTTTTACTCTCTTATCTACATTTGCATTGGCCTGTAGAGAAGGAGTTTTAGTAGCCTCTAAATGCTCATCATCAAAACTTAACATAGGTTTTTACTCCTGCTTTTATGAATTTTTTTATTGGCAGCTTTCACACCCTTCTTCAAGGCTGCAACTTAGAAGACGTTCTTTTTTGGAAACTGGGGAAGATACATCCTCTGCTATGTCTTGCCTACTCACTTGAATATTGCTGGATGCAGATTTGCTTTTCATCCATCTTGGTTGAAGACCACGTCGATTGATATCTGTCGTAGATTTTTCAATTTGCGTAGCTGCAAGTGTTCTAAGATAGTAAGTGGTTTTTAAACCTTTGGTCCAGGCTAACATGTACATTTCATGTAGCTTCTTTCCGCTGGGTTCATAAAGATAGAGGTTTAAGGATTGACCCATATCTATCCATTTTTGTCTGCGGCTGGCACACTCAATGAGCCAGTCTGGTGCTACTTCAAAAGCAGTAAGGAAAATTTCTTTTATGCTTGCTGGAATTCTTTCTATTTCACTAATAGATCCGTCGAAATACTTAAGGTCATCTATCATTTCTGCATCCCAAAGATTTAATTTTTTGAGACATTCCACGAGATGGACGTTAGGAGTAGTAAATTCCCCCGATAGATTCGACTTTACGTATAAGTGCTTATAGGTAGGCTCTATGGATTGAGTAACACTTGAAATGTTAGAGATAGTAGCTGTAGGTGCAATTGCCATAGTATTACTATTTCTCATACCAAATTTTTTTACCGCTTCTCGCACATGGTCCCAGTTCATATTCGACGATTTATCATATTCTAGATAGCCACCTCTTTCTTGCTCAAGAAGAGCTATGGTATCTATAGGGAGTAGTCCTCTATCCCACTTTGATCCTTTATAAGAAGGATAAGCCCCTTTTTCTCGGGCTAGCTCTGTGGATGCTAAGATGGCATAGTAAGAGATCATCTCCATGCTTGTATCCGCAAATTGAACAGCTTCGTAGCTAGCATAACTAATATTTTGCATATACAGCGCATCTTGAAAACCCATAAGACCAAGACCTATAGGTCTATGCTGTAGGTTGGCATTTCTTGTTTCTGCGATAGGGTAGAAATTTATATCGATTACGTTATCAAGCATTCTGATTGCTGTTCTTACGGTATCAGCTAATTTTTTCTCATCTAAGCCATTTTCTGACATATGCATAGCTAGGTTAATTGAGCCTAAATTACATACAGCTGTTTCCTCTGCAGAGGTATTTAACAAAATCTCTGTGCAAAGATTAGAACTATGCACGACCCCTACATGGTCTTGAGGAGAGCGAATATTGGATGGATCTTTGAAGGTAACCCATGGGTGACCTGTTTCAAAGAGCATGCTTAACATTTTTCGCCATAGTTGCAGCGCTTCGATTCGTTTAAATAATTTTATTTCTCCTTGATCTGCTTTTTTTTCATATTCAGCGTAACGATCTTCAAAAGCTTTTCCGTATAGATCGTGTAAATCAGGTGTATCACTAGGGCTAAACAGTGTCCAATGACCATTTTCCGCTATTCTTTTCATAAAAAGATCAGGGATCCAGTTCGCGGTATTCATGTCATGGGTTCTACGTCTTTCATCACCAGTATTTTTTCGTAGCTCCAGAAAGTCTTCAATGTCAAGATGCCATGTCTCTAAGTATGCGCACATAACTCCTTTTCTTTTCCCTCCTTGGTTTACTGCTACTGCTGTATCATTAGCCACCTTCAGAAAGGGGATGACACCTTGGCTTTTTCCGTTGGTACCCTTGATCATGGATCCTGTTGCACGCACATTGGACCAATCATTCCCCAGTCCACCTGCCCATTTCGATAGCTGCGCATCATCAGATATGACTTTAAAGATGTGGGATAAATCATCCCCTACAGTAGAGAGGAAGCAGGAGCTAAGTTGGGAGTGATTAGTTCCTGAATTAAATAAAGTAGGAGTGCTTGAAACAAAATGGAAGGTAGAAAGTACGTTATAAAACTCTATGGCTTTTTGTGTTTTTTGCTCTTTTTTTTCATTAAGAGCCAGCCCCATAGCAACCCTCATCCAAAAAATTTGGGGTGTTTCTAATCTTTTTTGATTTTCATGGATAAAGTAGCGATCATATAGTGTTTGAATACCTAAGTAAGTAAATTGATCATCCCTTTGCATCTGCATTGCCTGAGCAATTTTATCCAGATCAAATTCCTTTAAAGCAGCGGATACTCTTCCTATGGATACTCCATGGTTGATATACGACTTTAAATATTCTCTGTGGGCAGATTCCAGTGAAGGATCTGAGGCTGGTAGATTCAATGTTTCACGATACAGTGTATCTAGAAGAAGCCTTGCTGCTACTTTGGAATAAGCGGGTTCAGCTTCAATTTTAGATCTTGCTGCCATAATATTTGCTTGATCTACTTCCGATTCTTTCATGTCTTCATAGAAATTTTTCACAGATTCCTCTAGGAGGTCATCTGCAGAAACTAGATCTTCAAGCCCCCGACAAGCATATTTAATTCTATGGTGAAGTTCAGACTCAGATATGAATTTTTGCTGACCATTGTTGCTGACAATAATAAACTGTCTTTGATCTTTATCTACCTGGGCTTTATCAGTCGCATAATTATTAGCTATATCACCTGTTGCAGCTCTTTGAATGATAAAATCTTTAGCTACATGAAAAAAACCTTCTCTCATAAGCTGCTGCTCTATCTCGTCTTGAATCATTGAAACGTGGAGCTTGGCGGCTGTTTTAGCTAGTGCGATTGCTTTGGCTACAACTTTTTGAGTAATTAAATTTACGGCATCTATGATGCTCTCGGAGGTAGGACCCTCAACTTCTTTTGCTTTTCTAAATGCCACTTCAATAGTGGATGCAATTTTCATGGGGTTAAAGCGGACTATAGAGTGGTCATTTCTTTCAATTTTAAGGTTTTGAGGTGAGTCCTCTCGTAGAGATTTATGCGAGTCTCTGTAGATAATATAATCTCTAGCTACGTCATGATGGCCTAATTTCATTAGGGAAACTTCTACCATATCTTGTATTCCTTCAACAGTTATACAAGCTCCTTGATTCGCTAAAGCAATTAACTGTTCGATGACTACATCCGTAGATTGATCAACTAAAAAACTAATGTCATCTGGTAACGTCTCTGATTTTGCTATTTTTTTAGTGTCTCTAAAAGCTGCCTCTATTGCTTTGTAAATACGATCGCGTCGAAAAGGAACAAGAGAGCCGTTGCGTTTAACTACCGTAAATGAGTTCTTTTCTTGTGGTTTCCCAGCTTTGTTAGCTTTAGAAACTAACATAGAAACGGGATCATCGGAAAGACGAGATTGGCTTGTCATGAAGAACTCCTATTACTTTTTACTGTATTTGTTCTGTTTTTGTGTTTTGCACCCAAAAATATTCATATAAGCTGATAATAGCTTTAAGTTAAGAGTGTTGCTTTCATAAGACTCTTATAGGGTGCTATACTACATCTAGTAGTCTACTTCTTATATATACACCATATATAGTAGAAGAGATCTTTTAGTCTATAAAAAAAAATATCGATTACAACTCCCCAAGAATGAGATAATTACGAAAAAATAAGCCTTATCTTTTTTTTGCATTGCTAAAAAATAATGAGTGTCTCGCTTATTTATTACAAGATGTAACCGGCAGGCACAACATATGGTAGTAAGTTCTGTCATTTTTCGAAACGAGAATCTGACTTTAATAAAATTCTAGAGGAAAAAAGGAAAGATCTCCTTTTTTGAGGGATGGTTGTCCTTTCCCTCATTTAGTACTTTTGTTACAATCAAGTTTTGTACTAAAAACTAAGATAAGAAGCCTTTTCATGAAAAAAATAAATGTTGTACCAAATATTATCACTGCATTTGGTCTATCCTGTGGTCTCTTTGCCATTTTCAAAGTGAATATGGTAGAGCCTGGTTCTGGAACATATCAACTTCTTCTTGCGTCAGCTTTATTGATCATACTCGCTGCTGTAGCAGATGTTTTAGACGGTGCTATTGCAAGATTTATGCATGCAGAGAGTGAGTTTGGATTTATGTTTGATTCCTTGTCGGATGCAGTTTCGTTTGGTGTAGCCCCATCCGTCCTTTTATTGAAATTTTTATCTTTAGAGCAGGGGACAGGTCTATCATTTTTTTCTATGTGTGGAGCTATGTTTTTTTCTCTTTGCGGGGTGCTGCGTTTAGTTAGATTCAATGTGAAAACCAATGCGGCAAAATCGAATGCTGCGCTTGCTGAAGACCATAAGAAGCACTTTACTGGATTGCCTATACCTGCAGGGGCCTTGGCAGCTATTTCAGCTGTTGTTTTTTTTGCTTCCCCTTTTCAAGAAAAATACCTTCCTATACACAACGATGCCAAAGCTATAATTTTGACTTGTATAATGATTATTTTAGGGTACTTCATGATTAGTAGATGGAAGTTTCCAAGTGTAAAAATGTTACATATTCGGATTCCTTCGTTTCACTTGGTCCTTTGGACAGTCATACTTACCTTATTTTTGCTATACGGTATTTTACACTTCTTGCCGCTGGTTATGGTAGTCTCCACATGGAGTTATGTAGTTTTAGGATGGATCTTATCGATTATTCGATTAATTGCCGGGAAGAAATCTAAAACTCTAGAGGACTTCGAACCTGAAAATGAAGAGTAATTCTAATTCGGTAAAATAGAATATGATTTCTTTGTATATTGTTGGCACTGCACTAGTGCTTAGCTTTCTTTTTTTTCAAAAAAAAATTAAAGATCTTTCCATGGCTTGTGCTTTAGCAGAGCAAAAAGCGAATCGTGTAGAAATTCTCGAGAATGAATTAGAGCAAAAGAGGGAAGAGTGTCTGGAATTGCGCCTTCAAAATGCAGCTGATTTAGAGAAAATTGCATTTCTTACTCAATCACAAGAAGCTTTGAATGAATCGTTCAAATCTTTATCTTTCGATGCTTTGGAAAAAAATAATAAAGCTTTTCTTACACTCGCAAAAGCCACTTTAGATTCATACCAAGTTAGCGCTAAAGAGGAACTTGAAAAAAGACATACTTCCATGATGGAAGCCATGAATCCTGTTAAGGAAGCGCTAGGTAAAATTGATTTTGAAATGAAAGCCCTTGAGAAAGATAGAAAAGGAGATCATGAAGCCTTAAAAGAGCATTTAAAACTCTTAGTGGATTCTGAAAAGCATCTTAGGATGGAAACTTCCATGCTCGTAAAAGCATTAAGAGCTCCCATAGGTAGGGGAAGGTGGGGAGAAATACAATTAAAAAGGGTTGTAGAGCTTGCCGGTATGCTAAATTATTGTGATTTTTTCGAGCAGTTTACCGTATCTGCTGATGAAGGGCAGCTTCGTCCAGATTTAGTAGTGAAATTACCGGGAGGTCGTCAGGTAGTAGTAGATGCAAAGGTTCCTTTAGAAGCCTATCTAGAAGCTACGAGTACTCAGGATGAAGATCTTCGCCTAATTAAGTTAAAAGATCATGCAAGGCAGGTAAGACAGCATTTATCCGCTTTAAGTAAAAAAGCTTACTGGGAGCATTTTCATCCTTCTCCTGAAATGGTGGTTTTATTTTTACCCGCAGAAGCATTTTTTAGTGCAGCTTTAGAACAAGATCCATCACTGTTAGAGGCTGGTATGGAACAAAAAGTAATTATTGCTACACCCACTACATTGATCGCTTTACTTCGAGCGATTGCTTATGGATGGAAACAGGAAAATTTATCTCGACATGCTCAGGAAGTGAGTAAACTTGGTCACGAACTATATAAAAGGCTTTGCGATATGGGAGGGCATTTTACGAAAATGGGAAAATCGTTGTCAAGTGCAGTGGATTCTTATAATAAAGGGGTAAGCTCACTGGAGAGCAGGGTATTTGTAACAGCTCGAAAATTTAAAGAGCTAGGAGCCGCTTCAAGCCACATTGAGTGTGAAGAACTTTCATTGATTGAAAAACTAACAAAACCTATCCATATTTCAGATTTAAATTCTTGCACGGAAGAAGTCAGCTAGCTATAAATTTATTTTGATTGCTTGATGGCCTCAATCCAGCACGGAGGTATATTGGCAGCTTTTCTTGGCTCTTCTTGAAATACAAAGCCTTTAGCTCTTTTTACGGAAAGAGGTTCAGGAGAATTTGATCTCCAAGCTTCCCAATCAGTTTGGTGTTTAGGTTTTAATCTTTTGAGCCATTGGAATCCGAAAGATACATGTGCTATTTCATCCTCTAATATTCGATTCATAAGAAGAGCAGATTCAAGATCACCATGCTTGGTGAATGAATTTCTATACATTGGAGCGAAATCTAAATTGGCCATCTCAAAAGTAAGGCTCATCACACTTACATATTTTTCAGGTGTGGTGAGAAAGGGTACGTAAGACCAAAAGTGTCTATATAAAGGCATGTCACCAAATCTTATTCCCATTTCTAAAAGACGTTTCATATAAAGGCGAACATGCTCTTGCTCTTCCTTAAGCGTGTTGGCAAGTCCCTTACGAAAATGTTTGGGAGAGTTAGGGAAGGCAAGAAGCGCATAGGCCATAATTTCAACGGCTAAAAGCTCATGACCTGCAAATCTGTGAAGACACGCGGCTCTTTTATCCTGGCAGTAATGCTCTTGGAGAGGGGGTAATTTATGTTCCTTATCATGCCTTGTGAAGGCCATTCCTTGCGGGCGTGAGGGGGTATCCCAAAATATTGCAGGTCCTGGCTCAAGATCAGAAAGTTCTCGGGGGGTATAAAGTTTTTCTTCAAGGGTGGTAGCACTTAGTATGCGCGTAGCCCATTCTTTAAGTTCCATAAAAAAAGTAATTAAATTAAAGCCCGTCGGTAGTTTGACGGGCTTAAGATAAAAAATCAAAGCTTATTCTGCTGAGAAGATGTAGTAAGCTGGGAAGGCAAAGTTATTATTGGGTCTAGGACTTCCTTTTAAAGTAACTTTTTGTCCCACAAATTGCTGTAAATTAATTTGAGTGCTGTAAACGTAAGCAACGGGAAGATCCTTATCTCTAATGATAAAATCACCAGGCTTACATTTAACTGGAGCATTATATGGTTCCAAAATACCACTTACTTCAGCTGAGGAAAGTTTTTGCTCTGTATAGTAGTCATCCAGAGTTTTATTTTCATTAATGCTTGACCAGCTTAAATACAGAGACTCCTCAAGAGGTTCCCATAATTTCATTTTGTCTGTTAAGGATTGCAATATAGAAGATGAGTTGCTAAGTTCAGTTACCACTACAATCTCTTCTTCTAGCTGAGGTTTTACTTCTACGTAGGAGAGGCGTTTTTCAATGTAGCTTTCTTGAAGGTTTATAAGATCTTCTTTAGCAAGGGCTGTTAAATCATTGAATTCAGTATATTCATTAATGAAAGTTTGATAAGCATGTCTGAGCTTATCAAAATTAATCTCAGGGAAGCTTTTTTCAAATTCTGATTTACTAATTTGCTGATTGGAATCAAGAAGTTTTTCTGCGGTTTGTCTTCTATGATCGTGTTTTGCTTTAACATCAGGGGATCCAATGTTTTCAATGAATTGTTTGGAAACATAGAATTGAACATCAGATGGAAGAGAAATTTCCATCCACTTGTTATTAGTAGCGCAAATAACTCCTGAAATTTTATCACCAGAATTCAAGTGCGTTAAAACAGGCGAGTCAACGGATGGTTTTAACCTAACGTTTACTTTATTTCCTTCGATTACATTATCTATGATGTAGCTTCTAAATACAAACGCTTTACTTGATTTGGAGGGCTCTACAACCCAAAAATCACCTTTTTCAGCAATGATAGTGAGCAGCTCGCCCTTAGAAAGCTCCTTAATGATAGGGCTGTCAGTATCCGCTTGGGAGCGGAGTCGAACTTTTTTTCCAGCTACTTTTCCTGTAAATGGTTTAACAGCTACTTCTTTATGAGTAATTTTTGCTGATGAAGTAATGGATGAGTGAGTTTTATTGAAGTTCGGAGTTGAATTTTCCGTATAAGAATGATCGGAAGAAAATGCTGTTAAAGAGTCTGAGGAGTCTAGAGGCGAAGAAAAAGAAATTTCGTGCTCATGTGTGAAGCCAATATCATCTGAATATATTTGAGTAAGGCTGAGTGCACAAATGCTTGTGCATAAAATTTTAGCCAGTCTGTGCATAGGTTAGAATCCTCCTAACAACTTGGTGACAAAGGGGTGTTTACGTTGAAAAAACTTATTCTAGAAGCTATCTTTTTTTTATACCATGCTTTTTTAAATGAATTCTCACATAGAGTAAATAATTAGGAAAAAGCATTAATAAATCCCTTCTTCTATTTAAAAAAAAGATCTTGGCGAAAGTTTTTTTAAGGGGGATAAAGCATATGCGATCTTTTCGATCGCATATGCGCTTAACTACTGAGCACTGCTTTGATGTGCTCACATTTTTTAGATCCGCAGGTACATCCGATAGGGGTACCAAGGAAAACGTTGTATCTTTCTTCCGCATCAAGTGGATTGATAACTTCATAGAGCTCTTCAGCTTTTTGACAAATATCCCAGCTTCTAAATTTCAGGTCCTCTTCTGAGACAATCTCTTCACAATTATTGGATTTATCAGTGGCATCTTTTGTGTGAAAGACTCTTGTGATTTGACAATGAGGGCAATTGCAATGCGGTTCTGGTTTAGGAATTGCATTTATTTCTTCTTGAGACATTAGTTGAGCAATATATGCTATTTTCTCAAGAACATCTTTTGGTAAAGCTGGGGCTTCACAATCTGCTTGATTATGTTCCATGATAGATTGCAACCCTTCCAATTTGTATATGGAAGTCAATGGATTTTTGGTCTGCGCTGCTGCTTTTTCAAATGAAGTACCAGATGTAGAATCATGAAATTTTGCGTGAGCTGCAAATATAGCATGTATAAAGGTGGGATTGAGGTCGGGTATAGAAATAGATGTTTTGTCAGATAAAGAAATAATTAGAGTATGTGCATCACCATTATTTTCAGATCTCAAAGAGGAAATGTTGCTCCATGGTGTAGAAATATAAGGAGGAATACAGAGGATTTTCTGATTTATTTTCATGATTTCACCTCAAATAGTGAATTTAGCTTGATCAAACTGAATTTACTCATTCAAATCCTATTATATTCAATTTTTTTTATAAAGTCAAGTTTAAGTTAGCAGTTGATCGGTTGGAGTGCTTAATTTAGATTTATCTTATTGGTTTATATGTATTTAAAAAAATGCTTGTCAGGCAAATATGTTTTGGTATGCTCATCAAAAAGCTAGACTTTTAAAAAAACATCTACCATAGGGGGGTGCTTCTGAAAACGGTATATACTAGTTCAAACAATATAAAAGATTGCCTAGCAGGCAGTGGGCATATGACGGGGGGGTTAGAAGTGAGTCGTAAAACTTTTATTATAGATACAAACGTAGTCCTTCATGATCCTGATGCAATTTGCGAGTTTGCAGACAACGATGTAGTTATCCCTCTAGTAGTAATAGAAGAGCTTGATCGAATGAAGAGACTCTCTGACGAACTAGGAAGAAATGCTAGGCAAGTAATTAGATACATTGATTCATTAAGAGATAGAAAGAAAGGCGATTTGCACACAGGAATCCCCATAGAAAATGGGATTAATTTTAAAATCCTTTTAGAGTCGAAATTTCCAGTGTCAAAAGACTTTCCTTTAACCTTGGATAAGCCCGATAATAAAATTTTGCATGCTGCTTACGAAATTCAAAAATCGGGGCAAAGAGTTGTTTTAGTGTCTAAAGATCTTGTGGTACGGGTAAAGGCCGAGGCTATCGGTATCGAATCTCAAGATTATGAAAACCTTAAAGAAGCATATGATTCCATATATAGGGGATACCGTAAATTAGAGGTGTCAAAAAGAGAAATAGATACCTTCTACAAAGATAACTTTTTAGCTTTAGATATAAAAGATTTCCATCCTAATGAGTATTGTATATTAACATCTCCAGAGCAGTCATCCGCTATTGCAAAGTATAACCATCGCTCTGAGCGTTTAGAGCCGTTAATTAAAGTAACTAGGGACATATGGGGGATACATCCTTTAAATGTAGAGCAAAAATGCGCTTTAGACCTTCTTTTAAGAGACGATATCAAACTTGTGTCATTGATAGGACAGGCCGGAACGGGTAAGACACTCATTGCTTTAGCGGCAGCTTTGCGCAAGGTGTTTGATGAATCTCTCTATAGTAAAATTTTAGTAAGCAGGCCCATTGTTCCTCTTGGTAAAGATATAGGCTATTTACCAGGAACTAAAGAAGAAAAATTATATCATTGGATGCAACCCATATATGATAATTTAGAATTCTTGTGTCAGACTAGTAATGGTGCTGCAAATGGAGAGGAGACGAAAAAGTGGATAATGGAGAGCAAAAAAATTGAAATGGAGGCTGTAACCTATATTCGTGGCAGAACTCTTCCTAAAATGTTTATTATTATTGATGAAGCGCAAAATTTAACTCCTCACGAAGTAAAAACAATTATTTCGAGGGCAGGTCAAGGTACAAAAGTGGTATTAACTGGGGATCCTACTCAAATTGATAATCCCTATTTAGATAAAGATTCAAATGCTTTGACTTTTGCGGTGAGTAAATTTCAAAAATATTCTATTTTCGGACATATCTTGCTAGATAAGACAGAAAGATCTGAGCTTGCAGCAATTGCAGCCGATATACTCTAAAATTTTCTGGGGCGGTGTAAAAGCCGCCTCTTGCTAAAGGATTCTCTATAGCAGTTACAAACTAGTGCTTAAGCGGATCTTGTTTTTAAATTTCCACTTCATCATAATTGTTGCTAAGCATTAGACGAAACTGCTCATAGACATGTTCTTCTCAAAAATCATCAAATTTAATGCAGCTGCGGGCTTAATCGCATGGTTGCCCAAGTCCCCATGAACCCTCGCCCGTAGGAGAGGGGGTATTTCAAAAAAACGTAATCGAAAAACTATACCTAAATTTATGAAAAAGCCATTCAATAAAGAAATAAAATATTACGGTATCCATGCTTGCCTATCTTTAGGTTTAACAAGACCTAATGATATAATAAAAATTTTTATTCACTCTTCTAATCTAAAAGAGTTTCGGGCTCTATTGAAAAAATGCTCAGAAATGAAAAGAGCCTACCACATTGTTTCAAATGAAGACTTAGATAAAATTACAGGTTCTGTTCATCATGAAGGAATATGTATCCTAGGCAAAGAGCGTCTTCCTATGCCACAAGATCAAGCGTTACAAGCTATATCCCAGCTGCCAGGCAATACGTGTCTTCTTTATATGGATGGCGTTCAAAACCCTCATAATATTGGATCGATCCTACGTACTTGCGCGCATTTTAATATTCCCTTTCTTCTTGGCGAAAAAGGAAAGCTTCCTGCTCTTTCCCCTTCTGCATGCAGAATATCCAAAGGGGGATCTGAAATGGTTTGTCTTGTAGAGATTGAAAATAAAAAATCCTTTTTTGCAAAATTGAAGAAGATAGGATTTGAAATTATAAGTACTTCATCTCATGTAGAAGATTCCCTCTATTCTACCGATTTACCGGGAAGAATGGTTTTAGCAATAGGTTCTGAAGCTGATGGGGTCAGTCAGGACTTGGTATCAATTTCTTCAAAAAAAATACAAATTCCCGGCAGCGGCAAGGTAGAGAGCCTGAATGTCGCCGTGGCCACCGGCTTGCTTTTGGGTGAATTTCATAGACAGCACGGAGTAAGTACATGCTAACGGGTTATTTAGCCGCTGAAGGGTTTGAGGATTTTATCGAAAAAAGATGCCATCCAATAGCTACAAGACTTGGAAGATTGATTATTTCAGAAGGTCCTCCAAGAGATATTCCTTTCGTACAAAATACTTGGTACGATGTTCAAAAGATTACTTTTTCATCTATATCTGATGCTGCTAACCAATTAAAAAGCTTAGGAAAATTATGGGCTTTTTATCCAGAAAAGTTGGTTAGAAAAGGTCAGCTCATATCTGAAAAACTATCTTACTTTAGCCCAAAAAAGCTTGTTTTTCCATGCTCAGTACCAAAATCGATGTTAGGTTCTTGGGTTCTTAAAGATGAAAATACTTTATATGCAAGTGCTCAATGCTCTAGTCCTTTTGCTCACGGTGAAGTTTTTTTTCACGAAAGCAAAATTCCTCCTAGTAGAGCTTACCTAAAGCTATGGGAGGCATTAACTATAGCCGGAGATTACCCAAAAAAGGATGAATACTGCCTTGAAGTTGGGGCTTCGCCCGGAGGTTGGACTTGGGTTTTAGATCAACTTGGAACTAATGTCACCGCTATAGATAGAGCGCCACTATCAAAGGATATCTCTTTTTCAAGTCGTATGCAGTATGTAAAAAAAGATGCTTTTACCCTATCTCCTCAAGATTTTCCCAATGTAGATTGGCTCTTTAGCGACGTGATATGCTATCCCAGCAAACTACTAGATTGGGTGCAGCTTTGGCTAAGGGAGCGCCCACAGCTAAAAGCCGTTTGTACAATTAAGTTTCAGGGGCATGAAGATTATGAGATTTTGCAATCTTTTAGACAAATCCCTAACTCGTTAGTAGTTCATTTATTTCATAATAAGCATGAGATGACGTGGATTCACGGGCTTTGAGGTTGGAAATAGCCTGTTTTGAATAAATAATTATTATTTTTTTCTTTTTAAGATGGTTTTTTTTGGAAAAAAAACTGAATTTGATGTAGAATGGAAAAAATTTTTACTTGGCAAAGTGAACGTTTTTTTGACTAAATTTTATACCAATTCCAAAAAGTAGGTGTTTTTTGAAAAAGTTTAAATTCGATTGGGGTTCTGGTCTTTTATTGATCACATACCACCTGACTCTTTTGGTGGGCCTACCTCTATATTTTTGGCATAATAGCCCATCTAAAGCAATGCTGATTTCAACGGCAGTTCTAGGATATATAACAGGACTGAGTATTACGGTGGGGTATCATCGTCTTTATTCTCATATGACATACAAAACCAAACCTATAGTGGAATCGATTTTACTTTTTTTTGGATGTATGGCTATTGAAGGCAGCGCACTAAAATGGTCTTATGATCACAGAAAGCATCATGCTTTTGTGGATACAGATAAAGATCCTTACTCGATAAAAAAAGGGTTTTGGTATGCCCATATACTCTGGATTTTTGAGAAACCAGATCCTATTGATACGAAAGTGGTTTCTGATTTAACTAAAAATCGCTTGGTTATGTTTCAACATAATT
>JBEIFG010000021.1:0-14166 GCA_040382555.1 Chlamydiales bacterium
AATAAAACTAAATTGCATGAAACTCTCTTATATGCAATATCAAGTATTATCTGAATAATAACGATATAGGTCTTGATCTATGAAAAAAATTATCACATGCCTTTTGTGTTTACGTTTAGTTCTATCTACAGATTATGTCTCAGCTGAAGATGAATTAAATATGATATGCGAAGAATATGATCAAATTTACAGACCAGGCAACTCAAATAATGATGGTGGTTATACTTCTCTTGGATTATCAATGCTAGGATGGGGTTTGGGTATAGCGGCAGGAATAGGACTACTTGCTTCACTTTTACATCAAAGCACCGGTTCAAGCAGTAGCTCTAATACTCAGTAAATGACGCGTAGACAAAATTCTAGAAGCGAGCTATGATCCTTCCCTCAAAAAGGAGCCATGCCGTGAACAAATGTGTTATTTCATTCCTCACCCTATTCGCTTTTAGTTTAGCTTCCTTACCTACTCGAGCTGATGTAAGCGAAGTAGTGCAACAAGAGATTACTTCAGATAATGACAACCTTGCCGCATTGCCAAATATTCAGTTAGCTTCCTCCATCGATGAAGATGCTGATGATGAGTACGCAACGCCTGAAGGAACGGAAGTAAGTCCATCAAACAGCTCTACAAAAAAGTCATTTAACGGCCAAATGTGGTTAAATATTGGTCTGGCTGTAACAGCGGTAGTTGTAGCAGTGGTTGCACTATGCGTGGTTTCTAATAACAACGGAAGTGGCTACCACAACAACTAACAAACAAAATTGTATGGGCTACTAGATAGGTAGTCCTATACCTCCCCATTTCATTTTTCTAATAAAACCTCAAATATTCTTTAAAATTATCTTGAAGCAGAGTACCCGTCTACGTAAACTTATGAATCATCTTTTGAGACTTAAATTTCGGAAACATGATGCCTTTTAAGTTAATACCCATACTACGTCTTATTCTAATAACCCAGCTTCTTAGTACTAGCTTAGTCTCTTCTCAAACTCCTGTATCAGCTGGCTCAAGCGCGATCACCACATCAAACTGTTCTGCCGATGAAAATGTGAATGGCAAAATATCCCTAACCTGGCAAAAAGTGCTCCTATATACAGGCGTGATTACTTTGGGTATTGCGACCTACGTATTTGTTGGCACTCAAAATGATTAATATACTGATTAAAAATAGTTTTCAAATAATCCTAATTCATGGTACAGCTAAAAAAAAACGGAGATTTTTCTATGAATAAATTAGAGCAATTAAAAAAATTTACAACCATAGTTGCCGATACCGGTGAATTCCAAGAAATAAAAAAATTTCAACCCACAGACGCAACTACCAATCCCTCACTAATTTTAGCTGCGGCTTCCCTTCCAGAATATCAACATCTTATCGATGAGGCCATATCATTTGCTAAGTCTAAAAGCTTGCCGAAAAGTGAAGAGCTTTCCTTAGCTATGGACAAACTTTTTGTAAATTTTGGTTTAGAAATTCTTAAAATTGTTCCAGGAAGAGTGTCAACAGAGGTAGATGCTAGACTTTCTTTTGATGTGGAAGGAAGCTATAAAAGAGCTAAAAGATTTATTGAAATGTACCAAGCTGCAGGTATACCCAAAGAACGAATTCTGATCAAGCTATCCTCTACATGGGAGGGAATACTCACTGCAGAAAGACTTGAAAAGGAAGGGATTCACTGTAATATGACATTGATGTTTAGTATGGCGCAGGCAGTAGGTTGTGCCCAGGCAAAAGCTACTTTAATCTCTCCTTTTGTAGGAAGAATCTTAGATTGGTATAAAAAAGCAGAAGGTAAGTCAAGTTACCCCCCAGCTGAAGATCCCGGAGTAATTTCAGTCACACATATATTTAACTACTTCAAGCACTTTGATGTAAAAACTCAGATTATGGGCGCTAGCTTTAGAAATTCAGATGAAGTTCTACAACTAGCTGGATGTGACTTGCTCACGATAGCTCCTAAATTTCTCGCAGAGCTTCAGTCAGCAGAAGGTCCGGTATCGAAAACCTTGGATGCAAATCAGGCAAAAGCTTTACCTATTGAAAAAATCGTTATAGATGAAAAGAAATACCGCTGGATGCTTTGCGAAGATGCCATGGCTACCGAAAAACTTCACGAGGGAATACGGAATTTCGCCAAAGATGCAATCAAGTTAGAAAAGATGGTTATTCAAAAACTGTAAACTAATTTCAAAACAACATCCTAAAAGGCACTTTAAGGATGTTGTTTTTTCTCTTATTCCAATCTAGACAAACCTTTTTCCCGACTCTTTTCTAAAAAAAACAAAAATAAGAATACGGTTCCTAAAAAATAGACTAAATTTAAACCCATCGCTGAGTAAAAGTAATCCCATCTAAATATACCCGTATCCAGATAATTTCTCATCCCTTCAAATACATATGTCATTGGTAAAGATTTCGAAATGGGTCTAATCCAATCAGGTAATGCAGAAAGAGGATAAAAGACAGCACATAAAGGGGAAAATATATATCCAGCAATCCAAGCCAGCATCTGCATTCTTTGTCCGAAATACACAATTACAGCAGAACTTAAAAAACCACACCACCAACCTGAAATAATTAAGGAAATACTATATAAAAAGAAGGGCCATCCCATGGCTAGAATATTTAAAGAGTATAGCAAAAAAATTATACCCGAGCCAAAAAGTATTGTTATGAAGTTTTTCGTGAGTCCAAGCAACATAAGCGAGGTCATCCACTCAATAGGCTTAAGAGGAGTAGAAAAAAGATTAACAAAATTTCTTGCCCATAATTCCTGAAGAATATTTACGGAAACTTCATAGTTACTTCTCCAAGCGATTTGCCAGAATACTAAGGCAGTAAGAACCTGAAGAGCAAAACAACCACTTCCACCTATCTGTTGAATCCAGACCATAGTGATACCCCATAAAAAAATATCCAATATGGGCCAAAAGAAAAGTTCGGCAAATTGATCAAGCCGGAAAATATTGTACAAGTACCTAAGGTACATTGCCTTTATTCTTAATAAATTCATGATATCGCTTTAGTTAGTAGTTTTTACCATCTTCATAAAATAATCTTCTAAAGTGGGTTGCATAATTTGTATACCTGTGTATAACACATCACGTCTTGCTAGCTCAGCTAACATAAATGCAACTTTTCGCTCTTCTATGTTTAAAGTCAAAGTTCTATGATCCAATGAGTAAGTAAAACCTAATTGATTACATACGGCAATTGCAACATCCATCATATTAGGAATCACTAGTTGCATTTTTGAATTAGATACACTTTTAGCCAGATTTTCTGGTGTATCGTTGGCAATGATTCTACCACTTTGCATAAATAAAATGCGGTCACATACCTCAGAAACTTCTATCATGTTATGAGAAGTAAATAGAATAGAAACGTTTTCTTTTTGTTGCTGTTCTAAGACAAAATGAATCACATCTTTGGCTATATCAGGATCCAAAGAAGCTGTTGGTTCATCCAATAAAGCGATTTTAGGCTTCATCATAAAGGCCTTTACAAGAACTAGACGTGTAATTTGGCCAGCAGATAATGAAGAAACCCTACTCTTAAGCTTATTTAATATTCCAAAACGATCAAGTAAGAGATTTCCTCTGTCTCTAATTTCCTGATCAGACAGACCATAAAGTCTTCCAAATACTATCAAATTATGCTCTATCGTTAAGGTATAGGGCAGGCTAACGTAGGTGCTAGCGAACGCCACTTGATTTAAGATCTCACTTCGATGCTTGGAAAAATCTTTACCGAAATAAAAAATTGATCCGAAAGTCGGCTTTAAAGTACTAAGTAACATCTGAATTGTAGTGGTTTTTCCAGCTCCGTTAGCACCGAGAAGACCTAAAATTTCTCCTTGTTGTAGCTCAAAAGAAATATCATCCACTGCAAGAAAAGGTTCTTTTCCACGAAATACTTTGCGAAGGTTTTCAACTTTTAACACTGAGGACATATATTTACCCGGCATTGCTTTTTAAAAAAGAATAACAAATTAATCCAGAGAATACAAAAAAAACGCCCGAAAAGATTAATCTCTCCAGGCGTTATAGGCAAACTATCGTAAAGACACTAGTTATTCAAAGGCAAATACTAGCTCTTCATCTCCTTCTCTATCTAAAGATTTAGATATTCTATCATGAAACTCACCAAAACCTGTTCCGCCAGGAATCATGTGTCCCATAATTAAGTTGGACTTAAAGTCTAACAGATAGTCTGTTTTACCCTCGCAAGCTGCATCCGTAAGAACACGAGTAGTCTCTTGGAATGATGCGGCTGATACAAAAGATTCAGTTCCTAAAGATGCTTTAGTGATACCTAAAAGAACTGGTGCTGCCTGTGCTGGTCGACCACCTTCTTCAAGTACTTTTTTATTCATCGCATGGAATCTTTTCTTATCAATATCTTCACCGTAAAGAAGAATGGTATCACCAGGGTCTGTGACTCTTACTTTTTGAAGCATCTGACGAACTATGATTTCAATGTGTTTATCATTAATATCCACACCTTGAAGACGATATACTTCTTGTACCTGATTTACTAAATACTTTTGAAGTTCTCGAACACCACAGATATCTAAGATTTCCTGGGGTACAACGAGTCCGTCAGTAAGTTGCTGACCCTTAATTACGTTATCACCACGCTGTACAATAAGGTGCTTAGTAAGAGGAATTAGATGCTCTTCTTCCATTCCAGATTCTTCATCACGAACAACTACTATTCGCTTATTCTTCTGTACACCACGGAAGTCAACAGTGCCATCAATTTTCGCAATCTCCGCTGCATCTTTTGGTCTTCTTGCTTCAAAAAGCTCTGCTACACGAGGTAGACCCCCAGTGATATCTTTTGTTTTAATCGCTCCACGGGGAAGACGAGCTAAAAGCATACCTGCTGAAACATGTTGACCTTCCTGGACAGATATAAAGGCACCTGACGGGATCGCATAAGTACCAATAAGATCCTTATACTCTTTATCCGCATAAATAACGATTTGGGGATGTAACTCACCACGATGCTGCTTAACCACAAGCTCACTCTGTCCAGTTTGCTTGTTCACATCGCGCTGTGTAGAAATCCCTTCCACGAGATCTTCATACTTGACGTAACCTGGTCTTTCACAAATAATCGGTATGTTATGTTGTTCCCAGTGTCCGATCTTAGCTTCGCGCTTTACAATAGAGCCATCTTTAAGATTAATTTGTGTACCAAGTTCAATGTTAAATGTTTGAAGTGGTTCAAGTGACTTAGAAGAGAGCAACTTCTTATACTCATCTAATGATCTCCCCTCATCTCTAACAATGTGCAAGGAACCATTTTTATTAAGAGCTAGCCAAACACCTTCTTGATTTTGAACCGTTCTAACATCTTGGTAAACAATTATACCCTCATGGTCAGCTACAAGTTCTGGGCTCACGCTAGCAGAAGCAATACCACCAAGGTGGAAGGTACGCATTGTAAGCTGAGTTCCTGGTTCACCAATTGACTGGGCAGCAATGATACCCACTGCTTCGCCATGGCCCACTACGTTACCGTTTGCTAAGTTAACTCCATAGCACTTAGCACAAATTCCTCGCTTGGACTCGCAAGTAAGCGGAGAACGTAATTTAACAGACTCAATCCCCGAGTCGTCAATCATTTCGGACTGGAGAACAGTAATTACATCACCTGGACGCGCAAGGATCTTTTTACTATCACCGGGCTGGGCAATTACATCACATACTGTTCTGCCAAAAAGGCGATCTTTAAGAGGAAGCAATTCCTCTTGACCTTGCTTAATAGCCGAAATTTCGATGCCATTTAATGTACCACAATCTTGCTCTGTGACTATAAGATCTTGAGCCACATCAACAAGACGTCTAGTTAAGTAACCAGAATCCGCTGTTTTAAGAGCCGTATCCGCTAAACCTTTTCTTGCACCGTGGGAGGAAATGAAGTATTCAAGAACGCTAAGTCCCTCACGGAAATTAGACGTAATTGGCGACTCAATAATCTCACCAGAGGGTTTAGCCATAAGACCACGAAGTGCTCCAAGCTGCTTTGCTTGCGTTTTATTACCACGAGCACCAGAATCCATCATTAGGTAAAGAGGATTAGTTTCATAGTTTTTGACTTCAGAAATTAACTTAAACAACTCTTCTGATAAAACATCTGACACTTCAGTCCATATACTAATAATTTTAGAGTGTCTTTCCCCATCTGTAATAATACCATTTTCGTATTGCTTTTTAACTACATCAATACGTACTAGAGCATCGTCGATCACTTTATTTTTATTCGTCGGCACTCTAACGTCACATACACCCATGGACAAGGCTGCTTTAGTAGCTTCAGAGAATCCAAGATTTTTAACGTTATCGAGAAACTGCACGGTGGCTTCTAGTCCTACTTTTTTATAAGTCTGAAGGACAAGTTCACTCATTTTCTTCTTTCGCAGAGAGTAATTTTGAAAGCCAAGCTCTTTTGGAACGATCGTATTAAATAAAACTCTTCCAGGAGTAGTTTCGATAATACCATCCTCTAATTTTAGCTTGATTCTTTCGTGTAGTCTAACACCACGACCTAGAAAATCTTTCCTACCCTCTGTATCGCCTTCTTCGTGCCAGTTCCAGCTTCCTCCAGCATTTAACGCTAATAAAACTTCATCTTTATCTCTGAAGATTTTGATTTTTTTTCCATGATCTTCTGGATTGTAATGAGGATCTAACATCAAATAGTAAAGACCAAGGATCATATCCTGAGAGGGTACCGCTGCAGGCTTGCCTGAGGATGGTAGGAATATGTTATCCGGGGCCATCATAAGAAGTTTTGCTTCCACTTGTGCTTCAATGGATAACGGAACGTGAACAGCCATCTGGTCACCATCAAAGTCAGCATTAAATGCCGTAGTGACTAGCGGATGAATACGTATAGCTTTTCCTTCAATTAGCACAGGCTCAAAAGCTTGAATACCTAAGCGGTGTAAGGTAGGAGCTCTATTTAAAAGCACAGGATGACCTTTAATAATTTCTTCAAGTACATCCCACACCTCAGAGGATTGCTTTTGAATCAGCTTCTTGGCGGATCGAATAGTGTAGACATGCCCAAGATCTTTTAGGCGTTTAACAATAAATGGCTCGAATAGCTCAAGCGCCATTTGCTTAGGAAGACCACACTGATTAAACTTCAGTTCAGGTCCAACGATAATTACTGAGCGACCTGAGTAATCCACACGTTTCCCTAAAAGATTTTGTCTAAATCTTCCTTGCTTACCTTTGAGCATTTCCGAAAGAGCTTTTAGGGGTCTATTGCCTGCCCCCATCACTGGATGCCCATGGCGACCATTGTCAAAAAGGGCGTCCACAGCTTCCTGAAGCATTCTTTTTTCATTCCTAATAATCACATCGGGAGTTTTGAGCTTAAGTATAGACTTAAGACGATTATTTCTGTTTATTACCCGTCTGTAAAGATCGTTTAAATCGGAAGTAGCAAATCTTCCGCCATCTAGAGGCACAAGAGGCCTTAAATCTGGTGGAATTACAGGAATACATCCCATCACCATCCAATCCGGACGATTAGGAGAAGATACAAAACCTTCCACAATCTTCAAACGCTTCGCCAGTTTCATTCTGGCTTGCATAGACTTTGTTTTTCTTAATTTTTCTTTTAGATCAGCAACTTGATATTCTAAATCTTCTTTTTCAAGAAGTTCACGAATAGCCTCACCGCCCATCCTTGCTTCAAAAGAATCGGAACCCCATTTCTCTTGTGCTTCTCTATATTCGTTGTCGTTAAGAAGCTGCTTACGTTCAAGAGTCGTTCTCCCTGGATCTGTGACTACATAATCTTCGTAATAAATTACTCGTTCAAGATCATTAGTAGACATACCTAGGATATTACCAATTCTTGAAGGCATGGTTTTAAAGAACCATATATGAACTACAGGAACCGCAAGTTCAATGTGTGCCATTCTTTCACGACGAACTTTAGAAAGGGTAACTTCAACCCCACAACGATCACAAACGATCCCTTTGTGTTTGATTTTTTTATACTTTCCACACGCACATTCCCAGTCTCTTGTCGGACCAAATATCTTTTCACAAAAAAGACCACCCTTCTCAGGCTTAAAAGTACGATAGTTAATCGTTTCAGGTTTTTTAATTTCGCCTCGTGACCATTCATTACGGATCACGTCCTCAGACGCTACCTTAATGGTCAACTTATCAAAATGGGAACTTCGGAACTCTTCTTCTGTCATGAATGTCTCCCCAATATTAAACTTCTTGAGCGCTTTCAGCGCGAACATCTAAGCAAAGACCTTGCATCTCTTTAACAAGAACGTTAAAGGACTCAGGCGTGCCAGCATTCAGTATGTTTTCACCTTTTACGATAGACTCATAAATACGTGTTCTACCTGCTACGTCATCGGATTTAACCGTTAGCATTTCCTGGAGCAAGTGAGCAGCACCATAGGCTTCAAGAGCCCACACTTCCATCTCTCCAAAACGCTGACCTCCCATCTGAGCTTTACCTCCTAGAGGCTGCTGAGTGACAAGAGAATAAGGTCCAATGGATCGAGCGTGTATTTTATCTGCTACAAGGTGACTCAGTTTTAACATATAAATATACCCTACCACTACTCGGTTATCTACACGTTCACCTGTTCTTCCATCGTAAAGATACATCTTACCATCTTCTGGTAGTCCAAGATCCTTCATCATTGCCCAAATACGCGATTCGGGGAATCCTTCAAACACAGGGCTTTTTACATATATGCCCACTTTTCTTGCCGCAAAGCCCAAGTGAGTTTCAAGTAACTGTCCCATATTCATACGTGAAGGAACACCTAGGGGGTTAAGGATGATTTCTATAGTTTGTCCATCTTTTAGATACGGCATGTCTGCCTCCGGACCAATCTTAGATACTACCCCTTTATTACCATGGCGTCCTGCCATCTTATCACCCACCTGAAGTTTTCGCTTGGAGGCGATGTAGACCTTGACTTGTCTAATAACACCAGGATCTAGCTCTGAGTCACCCTTGCGCATGAACTCGATTTCGGTTTTATGTTGTGTTTGCAGGGTCTGCATAGCCACATCAAACTCTCGCAAAAGATCTTTTAGTGTGAAATAGATTTCATGATCGGACATGATTAAATCTTCTACATTTTCACTCTCTAAGGATTCAACCATCTCTTGGGTAATGACTTCACCTTCACGAATAATTACATCACCGGTCTTCCTATGCATGATAGGACCTGGTGCTTGCTCATTCATTAAAAGAGCACCTAATTTTTCATGAAACTCGATAACTAGCTCAGATTCTTTTGTCTTATAGTCAGAGTGTATATCCTTGATACGAGTAGCTTCTTCTACTAATTCATCATCTGTTTTAGAGAGTCTATCTCGTCTACTAAAGACCTTAACATCCATTACTATTCCTTCAGTACCTGGGGGAACAGTTAATGAAGCATCCTTTACATCAGCAGCTTTTTCTCCAAAAATAGCTCTTAGAAGACGCTCTTCTGGAGCTAGCTCTGTTTCAGATTTTGGAGTGATCTTACCAACAAGAATATCCCCTGGCTTGACTTCTGAGCCAATACGTATGATACCGTCATCACCTAAGTTAGCTAAAGCTTCTTCGGAAACGTTAGGTATATCTTTTGTGATTTCTTCCTTACCAAGTTTTGTATCACGAGCTGTAAGTTCGAACTCTTCTAAGTAGATAGAAGTGTAATAATCTTCTCTTAAAAGTTTTTCAGAGATAATGATCGCATCTTCGTAATTATAACCACACCAAGGCATAAAAGCAGCTAGGACGTTTTTACCTAAAGCAATTTCGCCTTTGTCAGTAGCTGGTCCATCCGCGATGATATCACCCGCACGAATCTCATCACCTACTTCGCAAAGAGGAGTTTGATTAATGCATGTACCCCCATTAGATCTCATGAACTTTTTAAGTATGTAAGTCTTTTTATGGGATAAATTCGCTTTGGATGCAATAATGATCTTATAGCCATCTACAAACTCAACCACACCATCTTCCTCTGCAACAGCTACCGCACCAGAGTCTCTTGCTGAACGGAGCTCTAGACCCGTTCCCACCACCGGAGCATCTGTCCTAAGAAGAGGCACAGCTTGACGTTGCATGTTTGAGCCCATAAGCGCTCTGTTAGCATCATCGTGCTCAAGAAAAGGAATAAGACCTGTAACAATAGAAACTAGCTGTTTGGATGATACATCCATGTGGGTGACTTTTTCAGTTTCGATTTTCATCGATTCACCACGGTATCTAGCCCAGCACTGAGGCTCTTGGAACATATTTAACTCGTCAAGAACGGCAGAAGCCTGTGCTATCACACAATTCTCTTCTTGATCCGCAGTCATGTATTCTATTTCATCAGTTACAATACCATCTCTAACCATACGATACGGAGTTTCAATAAATCCGAATTCGTTGATTTTAGCAAACGAAGAAAGCGAAGTTATAAGACCAATATTGGGACCTTCAGGTGTTTCAATAGGACAAATTCTTCCATAGTGGCTGGGGTGAACGTCTCTTACCTCAAATCCTGCTCTTTCTCTGTTGAGTCCACCTGGTCCAAGCGAAGATAAACGACGTTTGTGAGTTAACTCTGCAACTGGGTTAGTTTGATCCATAAACTGGGAAAGCTGAGATCTACCAAAGAAGTCTTTGAGAACACCCGCGAGACCTTTCGCAGAAACGATTTTTCCGGGAGTCAATGTGTCAGAGGAAAAGTCAAAAAGATTCATTCGTTCTTTAATGATTTTTTCCATCCGTGCAAGACCAATTCTGCACTGGTTCTGAATGAGCTCACCCACAGATCTAACGCGACGATTACCCAAGTGATCAATATCATCCACGTGAGCAGCTTCTTCGCCCTTTTTCAAGCGAATAAGATATTTAATAGCTCCTATAACGTCTTCTTTTTGAAGTGTTACATTTTGAAGCTCTTCATCAGAAGTATCTTTAGAAAGCTTAGAATTTAACTTATATCTTCCCACCTTGCCCAAATTATACCGCTTAGGATCAAAAAACAACCTCATGATGGCGGAGCGAGCATTGGATAGAGTAGCAGGTTCACCGGGTCTAATTTTTCGGTAAAAATCTTTTAAGGCTGATTCATAGGAATCTGTCGTGTCTTTAGCAAGCATTTTTATAATTGGGCTGGTCTCGTCTGCATCTTCAGCTATACGAACAGCTGTTACACCAGCATCTAGCATTCTCTTGAGCATGGCGGTAGTGAGTTTCTCGGAAGCTTTTCCGAACACAACACCAGTTCCTTCTTCAGCAACATCTTCGGCAAGTATTTTTCCGACAAGTTTAGTAAAATCTTTATCGGATTTGATTTTTACTTTTATGGTGCTAAAAAATTCTTCTATTATATCTGCATCACTGGAGTAACCTAGAGTACGAATAAACGAGGTAGCAAGAATTTTCCTTCTACGTTTTTTTCTGTCGATATAGATATAAATTAGATCATTGGAATCAAAGGCTCCCTCAAGCCAGCTACCTCTGTAGGGTATGATGCGGAAGGAGTATATCATAACCCCTTTTGAATGACGCTCTTGTTCAAAGGCTATACCGGGGGATCGATGAAGTTGTGATACTATGACGCGTTCAGCACCGTTGATGACAAATGTACCCTTCTCTGTCATTACTGGGATGGTTCCCATGTAGACTTCTTCCTCTTTGATACCAGTTTCATCAGTGAGTCGGAACTTAACTTTAAGAATTACATTGTATGTGATACCCCTACGAATGCACTCCTCAGGACTATACTTGGGGACACCCAAGCTATAGGATAAAAACTCAATAATTGTTTTTTCGTCGTAAGACTTAATAGGAAAAATTTCGCTGAATACTTCTTGCAGTCCCACAGTTTCTCTTTCATGTGGAAGCATTTCAGCTTGCAAGAATTGAAGATAGGATTTGATCTGGATTTCAATGAGGTTCGGAAGATCTATGATTTCTTCTTTTTCACGAAAACTCACCCTATAAGGCGGCTTTTTAAGCATCGAATAGCTCCTAAACTACTGATTAAAGATAATTAAAACGTGCAAGCATCTTCATATGTTATCGCTTTACATGGCGAATAATGAATGGAAAAAAGGGCTACACATTTGAAATAAAGCTTATGTGGAAAAATCTATCCAAAACAAAGAGCAGAAGTCAGCCTATGACTACTTCTGCTCTTAAACACTTTAAATTAAAAGTCGATTAAAGACCTTTTAGTGTAACTTTTCCACCTGCAGCGGCAACCTTCTTAGAGATCTCTTCTGCTTCTGCTTTAGGAGCAGTTTCTTTAAGAACTTTTGGAGCTCCATCAACTAAATCTTTCGCTTCTTTTAAGCCAAGACCTGTTAATTCGCGTACGATTTTGATAACTCCAATTTTCTTATCAGCTGGTGTCTCTTCAAGAGTTACTTTAAACTCTGTGGACTCGGCAGCAGGAGCGGCAGCAGCAGGAGCAGCCATCATTACAGGCGCAGCAGCAGCAGCAGCTTTAACTCCCCACTTATCTTCTAAAGCTGTTTTGAGCTTAGACATATCAAGGACGCTAAGCTGGCTTAATGCTTCTACTAATTGCTCAATAGTTTGTTCTTGAGTACTCACGATAAACCTCATTTATTACATCTGTTAAAATTTATGAATTGTCTGACACTTCAGTTTCTTGTAATTTATTTTCTATGCAGTATACAACGCTGCAAAGAAGTGCCTCGACAACAGCTAATGTTTGGCTCATTGGTGCTTCGAAGAGTCCAAGGAGCTGTGCTCTCATCTCGTCTTGGCCTGGTAATTTAGAGATGAGCTCTACGTCCGCAGGGGAACAGAGCTTACCTTCAAATCTACCACCGAGAACATCCATCATTTCTTCATTTTCTTTACGAAACTCGTAAACGACTTTTGTAGTCTGTACTGGATCTTGCTCAGCAAAAATTACACCGATGTGTCCTTGCAAAGTGTTTTTTTCGATCGCTATACCAGACTTCTCAGCTGCCTTAATGAGCATACGCTTTTTTACAACTTCAAAAGTACCGCCACTTTTTGCCACTCTCATTCTAAAATCTGCAGCCTTATTTGGATTTAGATTTTTGTAGCATGTGAGAACGATAGCTTTTGAGCCGTCTAATTTTTCTCTGATTTCATTCAGAAGCAAAGTCTTTTCTTGTCTCATATTATATTACCCCTGAATCTCAGTTACAGTGTGTAAATCGATTTTCAGGCCAGGACCCATAGTAGAGGAAAGGGTAATAGACCTAATAAACTGACCTTTAGTCGTTGCAGGTCGAGACTTAGCAACAGCACTTAAGAATGTAGCAATGTTTTGAGTTAACGAATCCTTTTGGAAAGATAATTTTCCAATCATGTTGTTAACTACACCGCTTTTGTCAGATTTAAATTCAATTTTACCAGCTTTAACTTCTGTAACGGCTTTAGCGACATCTGCAGTAACAGTTCCACCCTTAGGAGTTGGCATTAGTCCTCTAGGACCAAGTAACTTACCTAATTTTCCGACTTCTCTCATCATATCTGGTGTAGCTATAACTGCATTGAAGTCCATCCATCCATTTTTTACTTTTTCAAGAAGTTCTTCATTTCCGGCAAAATCAGCGCCAGCATCTAATGCTTCTTTGATTTTCTCTCCTCGTGCGAACACAACGAGAACCATTTTCTTCCCTGTACCGCTCGGTAGTGATACAGTTCCGCGCACCTGCTGATCTGACTTTGACGAATCTACGCCTGTTTTCAGCGAAACTTCCACTGACTGGTCAAATTTGACCGGTGGACATTTTTTTAATACTTCGATAGCTTCATTTATTGAATAACTTTTAGTTGAGTCAATAAGCTTTTCTATCTCCCGAAATCTTTTGCTATGATGCGTCATATTATTTTAGCCTTCGATTATGTCTACTCCCATGGATCGGGCAGTTCCCATGACTAGCTGCATTGCAGCTTCTTCAGTGTTAACTCGCATATCAGATATTTTAGATTTTGCAATCTTTAGGACCTGAGTACGTGTTAATTTACCGACTTTGTCTCTGTTAGGAACTTTAGAACCCGATTCTATTCCAAGCTCTTTTAAAATTAAGCGTGAAGTAGGAGGTTGTTTTGTAACAAATGTAAAGGTCTTATCTGCAAAAACAGAAATTAAAACTGGTAGAATATCGCC
>JBEIFG010000022.1:0-13917 GCA_040382555.1 Chlamydiales bacterium
GGCGGTTCGCCTCAAGTTACAGGTATAGCTGCAAATGTAAATGGAGTTGCACAGATGGTAATAAGAGGCACTCCACAAAATTCAGCTAGTATATCAGCTAGTATATCAGCTAGAAGGGTAACAAGTCTTTCTTCAGAGGAGTACAATTTATGCAAACCCTCTAAGTCAGGTGCTTTTCGTGATCCAGTTCCATTAAGCGATGAAGAAAGAACGCTTTTGATAGAGAAGTATGATAAGTTCAAAGCAAAACTTAATGAATTAGGCCATTTACCGCCAGATGCTATTAAGATCGCTTTTACATCAGGAGATGCTATCATTAGCTATACGACACCCCCTCCTGAAGGCTCCTCTCAAACCCCTGAAAGAATAAAGGTAAATCTTTTACAAGAACTAAGATCAAATGCAGACCTTGAAGAGGCTTTGATTGATTACACGGAGGAACAAATAAAAGTTTATAAAAATCATAAAATAGAGTGCAATTTGGATGTTGCTCCTTGGAGATCATATGTTCCTGCTCCGAAAGGGGATTTCTTAGGGGCTGTACTGATTGAGCCTAATTCCTCCAACCCATACCCATTTCATCTCATTTTTCAGCATAAAGATCTGAAAAGTGCTATTGAATACGCTCAAAAGCTGATCTCAAACAGCAAGGAGGTGAAAACAAGGGTTGAAAAGGCTGATAAAATCATCAAATCATTAAATGAAACTGTCGTTGAAATATTAAAATTAATCGAAAAATCACCTAATAATCCCGAGGATAGGCAAAGCTTTGGATGTTTAGAATTGATAAAGGCTGATTTAATGAAAATAGATCCATTTGCGCTTGCTGTAGGTTTTCAAACCTATCCATTCGATCAAAACTTAAAAAATATAAATCAGGGAGCAGTCCAATCTTATCAAGAAGAAATACGTAACCGTCTGGAAAAGGCTTATGATGCAAAGTGTAAAGAGCATGAAAAATATAATAAGGATAATGCCTGGTTTATCTATTTTAAGATCCGTTCTGAAAAAAATGAAAAGAGACATGATATCTCAAATTATTTAAAAGCCATCACAGATAGTTTTGATATTTTTAAGAATCCTGATTCTATGACTGCAAGTCTTCTTAAGTTCGTATTGCTAAATGAGAAAGATGAGCATCCAGGGGATCATTCAAAATGTTTTGAGTCATATTTATCTAGACTTAATGAGGAAGATAGAGAAGCTATATCAGGTGCATTGAAACCTTAAAACACATTCAAATAGCTGTTGTAACTTAGTGTTTTTTGTAAAATATGAGCACATGATTCTTTGCTAGCTTGTCGATTTCCAAGTATATTTTTCAGGGTATCGCAGTCTTTTTGGCACAAAACGTAGTTTTTTGGATCGAGCAGGGCTTCAGCCTCTGCTATCAAATTTTTAAGTGTAAAATTAGGCCCCATCAGTTCCGGAAATACTCTTTTTTGAGTTAATATGTTCGGAAGAGAATAAAAAGTACTGAGGCTAAATTTAAAGAAATACTCAGCTATAAGTAGATCTAATTTTGTGATAGCATAAGTCACGATAGTCGGTACTCGATGAAGAGCTAACTCTAAATTTACTGTGCCAGATTTAGCAACAGCCATATATGAAAGTTTCATTAAATCATAATTTTTTTGCGAGGGTATGAAGTAAATTCTATTTGATGAGGATAAGTTGTATTTAGATAGTTTCTTTTTCATCCAGGGAATGAGGTTTTCATGAGTAATGGATAGCGCAAAATGAAAGCTGGGGTGTTTTTCATGCCATAAGGCAATCAATTCACAATAAAGAGGGAAGTTTTTAAGAATTTCTTTCGATCGGCTACCGGAAAAAAATGAGATAATGGTTTTGTCTCTCAGTTCTGAAATGTCATTATGAATGTATTGCTCAATACGATTTACAACGGGGTTTCCTACGTAGTTAGCTTGCAGAGAAGAATTCAAAAAACATTTCTCTTCAAAGGGGAGTATACAAAGAACTTGATCAAGATTTTTCTCCATTTTTTTGATTCTTTGTTTTCCATGAATCCAAATTTTAGGACAAATATATTGTATTAATTGCCCTTTGAATCCCTTTTTTCTTAAATATTTTTCCATGCTTAAGCTAAAAGAAGTGTAGTCTATAAAGACTGCAACTTTTGGGTTTAACTTCAAAATTTGATGAGCTAGAGAATAAAATAAGTAGGTGATTTTAGGAAGTGCTATTAGCACATCCAGAGCCCCCATCACTTGAAATTTTTCCATCGGCATCAAACAAAGTACACCATCTCTTCTCATTCTTGGTCCAGCAACGGCTGCAATGTTAAGTTTTGGTTGCTGCATACAAAGTTCATCTAGCAGAGCGCCTCCATGTAAATCCCCGCTGCTTTCTCCAGCAAAAATAAAAAGATCACATCTGTTATTCATGGTTTTTCTCATTGCATTAATTGTAGAATTTGATTGGCTGCTTCTTTGGGGGTGTCTAAATTGCCAAGTATACTTTTAAGCTCTTGGCAATCTTGCTGACATTTTAAGTAGATATTTGGATCTAATAAACGAGTTACTTCCTCTTCCAGATGAGATAGGGTGAAGTTCGGACCTATAAGCTCAGCAAAAATTTTCTTTTTAGCCAGGATATTAGGTTGAGCGTAGCTCATAGATAGGTTGAATTTGAATAATTTAGTTGCCACCAATTGATCTAACTTTGGCATTGCATAGGTTACGACAGATGGTACATTATGAAGCGCTAATTCAAGAGAAACAGTTCCAGATTTAGCGATTGCAAGATGCGATATCCTCATTAGGTCGTAGTTTCTATTCGAAGGAATAAAATGAACTCGACCTACTAAATAAGTTCCTTCTTTTTTTAATTGCTTTTTCATCCAATTTGTAAATTTTTCATCAGTTACTGAAATAGCAAAATGAAAGTCAGGATGTTTCTTCATCCAGGATGCTATGAATTTACAATATATAGGGAAATTTCTTAAAATTATTTTAGGGCGGCTTCCTGGAAAAAAAGAAATAATTTTTTTATCATAGAGATCCTCAATGGGTTGATACACATGTTTGCGAATATAGCTAAAGACTGGGTTGCCGACATAGGAGACATTAAAGGACGAGGAAAAATAGCTAGGCTCATAGGGGAGAATACATAAAAGTTTATCGAGGTTTTTTTCCATTTGTTTTATGCGCGATTCTGCTCTATGCCACACGGTGGGACTAATAAAATGAATTAATTTCCCGGTATAACCTTTCATTCGAAGATCATTTTCTACTACAAGGCTGAAGCTAGAGTAATCTATAAATATTGTAGCAGTTGGATGAATAGAGAGAATTTTTTTTTCAATAATTAATCCCAGCAGGTAAATTTTTATATATGTAAAAATTAAGTCATATAAACCCATAACCTGAAAATTTTCCATTTTCATAAAGCAATCCACACCCAAGGCTCTCATTTTAGGGCCAGCCACAGCCAATACTTTTAAATTAGGGTTGTGGTTGTAAAGCTCTTTAAGAAGGGCGGCTCCATGTAGATCTCCACTTGGTTCCCCGCAAAACAGGAAAAGGTCATACTTTGCTTTCATAAATCTTTCCAAAGAGAGGCAAGCCAGCTAGCACCCTCTAAGAATACTTCCTTGGATGTGCCATGTCCGTGATGGCCTATGGGAGGCTTTATCAGAAGCTCTAGCTCAGGGCTTCTTATGTTTGCTTCAAAAGCTTTGTGCGCTAATTCGTAAATGAAGTTAAAGCATTCTTTTGTTCCCACGCGGGTATCACGATTGCTAATATAGAACCGAATTTTCTTATGAATTAATTCCGGTATGATTAGGTTTAGATCTAAAGATTGAACGAGATCGTTATGAGCTAGGAAATGAAATTCTTTAGCAAGTTTTAGTTGAGTAAGGGGAGCAAAACCTAAAATTGCTTTGATCCAAGGCAATCTTGCTGCTATTTGTGTGGCAATAAAGGCACCGCGCGATAGTCCAACCAGAGCCACTTGCTCACTATCTATCACCCTCTTTTCTTTAAATACATTTAATGAACGAGCTGTATTGTTAAAAAAGGGGGTTAAGGGATCATGACCATGGCTAATATCATTAGCCCACCCTTTTAGCGCATCAATGGACGGTAAGTTTTCACCGTGTGCAGGAATATCTGTAGATAGTACTCGTACCCCTTGGCTCGCTAGGTGCATGGCCACTTGATTAAATGGATCCGTATGTAAGCTTTCATAGCCCGATAAAGCAAAATAAATGACAGTCGGAGCTGTTAAATGTAAATCTGGGCCAATCCAAAGAAATTTTTGCTCAGCAAAACCAGATAGAGCACCCATCTCTACTCCTTGTGTTTTTTAGATGAGCGAGGTTTCGTTTTTCTTTTATATTTTCTTGGCGCTGGTAAGGGAGAATCTATGGCATTTTCCCAACTTTCCCATATTTTTTGAAGACCTGGCTCTATAAAGCTGCGAATTTCTAAAAATTGCAGGGCTAAAAAGAAATTAGGGTCATTGGGTATTCTCAGATGCTTTAGTTTCTTTTTATCCAAGGGGGTAAGTCTATACTGATAGGTTAAAATAGCCACTACTTCTACTTTAAGTTTTCTGGGTAGCTGTAAGAAAATTTTAAATACATCATCGGTAAGATCATAGGCCTCATTTTGTATATCTCCAAAATGTGGGGTTTTTTCCCTATCTAGATAGCGATGTTTAATTCTTTTCTCAAGTATGGGGTAGAGCAGATTGCATAGCAAAATAGCCCGATCTACGGGAGGCATGTGTACATGATAGCAGTTAGTGTCCACTTCTTGCAGATAAGAATAAATTTCTTCCCCTTCTGCACTTTCCAAAAAAGAGGCAATTTCTGGGAGAAGTAATTGCAAAAATCCATAGTCGCTTAGAAGTTGAATAAAACTTCTAGACGCCCCAGATTCGAGCATTCTTAATACCTCCTCAAGAACTCTTGCAGGCGAACATTTAGTGATTTCATGTCTGGATTCTAACAAAGCGATGCGAGCATCATGATCGATTTCAAATCCAAATCTAGCTCTAAATTTTAATAATCTAAGCATTCTTACAGGATCTTGCTTAAACCTTAAGAAAGGCTGCCCTATCGTTCTAAGTAAACGCTTTTCTAAATCTTCATAACCACCCACATAGTCTATGACTGTATGATTGGAGGAATCATAAAATAATCCGTTGATCGTGAAATCTCTGCGCAGCACGTCTTCTTCAGGAGATCCCCACTCATTGTCTCGTGTAATTAGGGTGTCTGCTTCATTATTTCCTGAGCGAAAAGTCGACACTTCCAAAATTTTTTGTCCAAAACGAATGTGAGCTAAACGAAACCTTCTGCCAATTAAAATAGCGTTTCTGAAAAGTTTTTTTATTTGTTCGGGTTCTGCTGAGGTAGATATATCGAAATCTTTAGGGGTTTTATTCAGTAAAAGGTCT
Source organism: Chlamydiales bacterium (assembly GCA_040382555.1). Lineage (GTDB taxonomy): Bacteria > Chlamydiota > Chlamydiia > Chlamydiales > Rhabdochlamydiaceae > VGMB01. The sequence goes on from JBEIFG010000022.1 coordinate 5,428, forward strand.
CTTACACTCCCTCCAACGAGATAGGCGGTAAAGCCAGCTTGCCGAAGTTTACCCATTACAAACAAGGCATCAGGATCTATTTTATCTATGGGTAGCCGGTGAATTTCAGAAGGATATATGGTGTGCTGCACGTAATTTATTTCTTTGATGGTTATATTTTTGTCTCTAAATCAAGGTGTTAAAGTATTCTATTTGTTCGAAAAAGTCAAGTTGTCACTTCTGCATACCAGATACCTGCTCTTTAACAAAAAATAGTTATGATATCTAGGTGCTATCCCTTAGGATTTGGAGAAAAAATAAAATAAAAAAGAGGGCATTTTCGAAAATCTTTTTTTATTTATCTTTTTTTAAAATTATTTGTTCCTAGATATAATCTCTTTGCTATAGTGAATAGTTTAAAAGTCATTCTACTTAATTTGAGAATATTAATGAAAACGCCAGTTGCAAAAATCGTTAGTGGGTCTTTTCTTGTAGCAGGAACTGCCATAGGAGCAGGTATGCTTGCATTGCCAGTAGCTACAGCTCAGGGAGGTTTTTTTCCTGCTTTAGTGATTTATATAGTTTGCTGGTTATTTATGATGGCAACAGGCTTACTACTGCTTGAAATTTGCTTATGGATGCCCAAAGATGCCAATCTAGTTTCTATGTCTTATCATTTACTGGGCACTAAGGGGAAAATGATTAGCTGGGTATTATATTTATTTTTATTTTATTGCTTAACGATCGCTTATGTAGCTGGAGGTGGGGGATTTGTATCCTCTTTATCTGAGGGATATTTAAGTCCTAAACAAGGGATTTTTGTATTCACTTTGCTATTTGCTCCGCTAGTTTATATAGGCACTAAAGCGGTAGACAAAGCGAACATGGTACTTATGATAGGTCTTTGTTTATCCTATCTTGGGTTTGTGATTTTAGGTTTTAAAAAAGTAGATGTGTCTTTTTTATCCCACAGCAATTGGCCAGCAGCTGTTTTAGCAATGCCTATTGTATTTACTTCTTTTAGCTATCAAGGGATTGTACCCTCTCTTACGAGCTATCTGCAAAGAAATGTCAAGGCTGTTCGACTATCTATCATCTTAGGGACCTTGATCCCCCTGATTATATATATTTTATGGGAGATGTTAATTTTAGGCATTGTTCCTTTAAACGGAGAGCAAGGGTTATTAATAGCTCAAAGCAAGGGGCAAAATGCGGTATTTTCTTTGAAGTCCTTTGTGGGCTCTCCTTGGATTTATGGCATAGGACAGGCATTTGCTTTTTTTGCTTTAACAACTTCTTTTTTAGGTGTTACCTTGGGTCTTATCGACTTTCTCTCCGATGGCTTAAAAGTAGCCAAAGAAGGATTCAAAAAAATGGCACTATGTGTAGCTGTTTTTTTTCCCCCTATTGTTATTTCAGCATCACGACCAGGTATTTTCTTATACGCTCTAACCTATGCTGGGGGAATCGGGTGTGCATTGCTGCTGGGATTGATCCCTATTATCATGGTATGGGTAGGTCGCTACAAAAAGGGGTTTGGTGTTGGCCATGCACAGATACCGGGAGGAAAGAACACACTTTGGGTACTTGGTTTTTTTGTTATTTTTGAATTGCTAGTAGAGTGCTTAGCCGAGATAAACGGGTAGAGAGATATATTCAAAGAGGGAGATAGTTTAATTTTTTAAGGGGTAAGTGAAACAAGTTTTTGGGTTGTTTTTGTTTTGCTTACAATCATTTCAAACCGATTGACATGCTCAGATGCTTGAATCGCTAATGCCGTTTTATTATAGCAGGATCGATTGGGGTTGGAGGTTTTAATTCTTTTCCCTACAGGAAAATTCAATGAAATAGCTCCTTGAAAGATTCCTTTAAAAAGGGTGTCATAGGATCCTTGTATTTCTGTAGAGATAAATCTGGTTATATTCGATGCAAGCTTAATGTATCCACCTGAGGCTGATATGTTCTGATGTCCTTCGAAATAGTATCCACCAAAATAACTAGTTAAATCGAAATAGCCTCTTTGGACAATAGATCTACCAAGGTTTACATCTACTCCCTTAAGTGCTGTTTCTGTGCTAATTATTTCATAAAAGCTTAGATTGGAAGCTCTTTCTAAAGAGGATAAATAGGTGTACGAGGATTGTATGATAGGAAAATATCCATTTGCATAGAGACTCCATTGGGTGCCTAAAATTTCAATTCCAGCACCCAATTGCTCAAAAGTCGCATTAGAGCTTTGTTTAAAGTCACAAAAAAGGTTAGCACCAAATACGGCATTGATAGAGTTGGGAATATACCGGACCCCAAACCCTGCGTTAGCCGCTGGATTGCCATCATTAAAGATGTGCACTCGTATATCGAAGAAGGGATATATATTATTAATGGTGCTAAAGCATAAAAACATGTCTGCAGAGGAGTACCCTTCCGGATATCCTATACCACGTCCTTCCCGATGCGCAAGACTGAATCTAAAGCTATTGGGGCCAGGTATGCAGTCCTCTTTGGGGGCAGTAGTGTGTTTTAGCTGACTGTCCTCAGAGGAAGCCAGTAGCGCTGGTGCAGAAGGTGAAGCAGAAGCCTTAGTATGAGTATGTTTGGGGTTATTGGTGATGATTTGATTTTTTTGAGGCTCAGAGGGCTTTTGGATGGCTTTTTTGGGCTTAGAAGAGGTTTTTTCTTTAGCTCCTTGAGCTATTTCTGATTTCGTGTATTTTTTATTCGGACGTGATGATGCGTTGTCTTCTCCTATTAGGTTAGGACAAGCTAAGCTAAAGCAAAAAATACTACATAAAACCTTGTGCATGCTAAGAGCTCAAGCAAATATTGATAAATTAATCTTATGACACAAAAGAAATTAATTAGAGAAGAGAATTTTTACGAAAGGTGGACTTATGGGAGTATGCTTTTATTTTTTTTAAGAAAATCCTCTTTCCAATAGTAGTTATCTAAAAGACCTTCTGTATTTTTACCTAAGATAGCAAAGGCTGCATAAAGTGCTTCGACAGATGCAAGACCTCTTTTGGGGTCAGGACAGTCATTCTGCCGGCGGGGATATGCAGTAATCCAATCAGAAGGGAGACTTCGAACCATCAATGAGGGTGGGGTAACGATGTTTAGTTGCATCACACTTGCATACCGCCACGTTCCATCGATTAAAAAAAGGCCTTTATCGGCATCCTCTCTTGTTAAAAGGGGGGCGTCTATACCCAGTAAGATATAATTAGATAGATCGGGAAGCAAGTCTTTTGGGTAGGTGAAAAAACAAATGTCTGCACGAGCTTCAAGGCCTCTTAAAGAGCATTTTTTTAGATTTTCTCTTTTATGACGCAAAATAAGAGTGGAGGGGCCTGAAATCATAGAGCAGTAGTAGATGGTTTTACTTGAGAAGTATACTTTTAGAAAGGGTAAATATCAAGTAACGATCTTTTGATATTGAAAAATAAAAAATGATTTAAATTTATATTTTTTTTCAAAAAAAAATTGATTTATGAGAAAAGAGATTGCAAAGGAATTATTTTTTTTAAAATGCGAATATTTCATATTAAAAATGGGGGATTGGAATGAAGCAAGATCAAGTGGAATTTTTTCGTTTTAATGATCTAGAGAGCAGATCCTTAAAAGATGCAAATAAAGTTCAGGCGCTGCCAATGGGTTTTGATTTTTCTAGGGTGAATTTGCATATCGGCATGCCTTGCTACGGTGGGATGGTCTCAGAGGCTACCATGATGAGTTTGTTAAATTTGTCTCACCTGTCCACAACGATAGGTTTGTCCATTACCTTAACTACAATGTCAAAAGAATCTTTAGTTACCAGAGCCAGGAATAATATCATGGCTCAGATGATGAGTAATCCTAATGCCACCCACTTTATGTTCATTGATGCAGATATACGCTTCGTAGCAGAATCTGTGTTAGCGATGATCGCATGTAATAAAGATGTAATTGGAGGATTATACCCTAAAAAAGGGTTGCCTATAGATTATGTCTTCAATCCTAAAAAGAATACTAAAATAGAAGGGGACATTTTCACTGTAGAGGCTGTGGGTACGGGATTTTTGCTTTTTAAAAGACATGTATACGAAAAACTCATAGAGGCACATCCAGAATGTAAGTATATCGATGATGTGGGGCTGGGTAAGCAATACGAACCCTGGATGTATAGTATTTTTGATGTAGCTATTGGTGAAGATAAGCGATATCTAAGCGAGGATTGGCTTTTTTGTAAGCGATGGCAGGCTATCGGGGGGGAGATTTGGGCTCACAGTAAAGTTCTATTAAATCACATAGGTCATTTTGAATTTGTGGGAAGTCTTGAAAAAATTCAGGAGAGAAAAGAGGAAGGAATTCAACGGGTACAAGATATATTGAAAACTAAAAATTTGGTCTTTGAATCGTTGAATGTAGGCGTCTAGTCCAGAGATTGCCAGCTGGAGACTTTGATGACTTCCTTGGGAATTTCAAACAGAAATCTTGAGGGAGTCGTTGCGATATCTTTTCCCATTTTTTTTCTTTTTCTAGCCATGCTAATAATAAGATTCTTTCTAGCTCTTGTCATAGCCACATACATTAAGCGTCTCTCTTCTTCTATCCCTCTCTCTAGCACACTTTTTTCATGGGGTAGTATATGATCTTCACAGCCAACTAAGAAACAGGTTTCAAACTCTAAACCTTTAGAACTATGTATGGTCATAAGGTTTACTTTATCTTCTTTGTCTTCTTTTTCTATAAAAGGAGCCTTATCTTGACTGAGCTGCGATGTAGCTATAAAATCTGCAAGGCAAAGGTTTTCTTCGCTAGTTTTTTCAAATTCCTCTAGTGATTTCACACACTCAATGACATTTTCCCATTTAAATTCTCTCATTTTTTCGCTTTTGACATCTTCATGAATCGCTTTTTTGTAATCTATTCGATGTACAAGCCAATCGAAGGCTTGATGCAGGGGTTTTTGAGAGAATTTTTCTTTGGCTTCATAAATGATGGAAAGAAACAGAGAAATGGACTCTACTGCCTTATCATTTAGATCTAAATGCAATTCTTTTCTTGAAGTTCTTTCAAGAACGGAAAATAAACTTTCGTTATTTGCACGGTTGTACTGAGTTAATATATCCAATGTTTTATCGGATATACCCCTGCGAGGCGAGTTAATAATTCTTAGTAAAGCTTCTTGATCTAAGGGATTAGCAATCACTCTTAAATAGGAAAGAAGATCTTTAATTTCAGTTCTTTCATAAAATTCTGTTCCTCCAAATACCGTATACGGTATCCCTCTTCTCCATTTTCCTTGGTCTTCCCATGCTGCTTGAGATAGGGCTGTTTCAAAATGGCGGGAAAGAAGGTTTGAGCGGTATAGTATAGCTATATCCTTCCACTTTACATTTTTTTCTTTTCGATACTGAATGATTCTTTGAATGACAGCTTGCACTTCTTCTGTTTCTGTAGGCGCATGAAATAAAATAATGGGATCACCCGGGCTTACCTGACTCCACAGTGCTTTGTGATGTCGCTGTTTATTGTTGGCAATGACTTGGTTAGCCGCTTTCAGAATCATAGGTGTAGATCTATAATTCTGCTCTAATTTAATTAGGATATCTGCTTCAAAATTAAGAATATTTTTTATTTCAGCACCTCTCCATCCATAAATGGATTGATCATCATCGCCTACTACGCAAAGATTTCTGTGATTTTGGCTTATTAAATAAGCAAGGCGATATTGAATGGGATTGGTATCTTGATATTCATCTATCATGATAAATTGGTATTTATCCTGATAGGCACGAAGTACCTTGGGGAATCTTTCAAAGAGCTCTACCGTTAAAGAGAGCAAGGAATCAAAATCTACTGCATTATAGGCTCTCATACAACTGTGAAGCTGCTTCATAATTTGTTTACTGAATTCATCGTGCCATGACGGGACTTCTGCTATAATTTCTTCTTCCGAAAACCCTTTATTTTTTGCTTCCGAGATTTTTTTAAGAGTAGGCTGTATGGAAGGTAGCTCTCCTTCATGTTGTAGGGAGTGTCTAACCATTTGGGTTAATAATCTTTTTACATCTTTTTCATCATAAAGAGAAAATTCGTTAGTGTAGCCTAAAAGATGAATTTCTTTACGCAAAATCTGCATGCAAAAGCTATGAAAAGTACTCAGCGTGACTTTTTTAGCTAGTCGGGTAGGAATTACCCTTGCTAACCTTTGCTTCATCTCTACAGCCGCTTTATTTGTAAAGGTAAGTCCTAAAATAGAGCTAGGATCGACTCCCTTATCTTGAATTAAATGGGCTATTCTGTAGGTGAGCACGCTAGTTTTTCCACTACCTGCGCCAGCCAAAATTAAAATTTTACCGTTTGTGTTTCGAACAGCTTCTTGCTGCTCTTTATTAAGGTGGGAAAACATAGATGACGTAGCTAGCGGTTATGATTTTACTGCAATGGTACCAGTAATAAATCTAATGCGATATCGTGTTTTTTTATAGTTTTTTGTTCCTTTTTAGGAGAAATATGAATTTCCATCCCCTGAGGAAGATGAATCGCATACTCCCGGAAGGCTTCACGGACCACGCGCTTAAACCTATTTCTATCATGAGCTTTACCATATTTTTTTGATACAGTAATGCCGAGTTTTGGAGGAACAGGATGAGGTCTTATAAGATGTTGAATATATATAGACTTGCCATAAATGCGATGGCCTTCTTTAGCAATTTTTTGAAATTGCCTTCTTTGCAGAAGGCGTGCCGCTTTAGGGAATTTCACAAGCTTACGCTGTAGTAAGGCGCTTTCTACCTTGTCTTCTTCTACGATTAACAATTTTTTTACCGTGGGAAGTTTTCATTCTTTTGCGAAAGCCACAAGCTTTGGCGCGCTTAAGTTTGCTTGGCTGATATGTACGTTTCATGATGTAAACCTGAATTACTAAAAAAATTTGACCCTATGCTAGCGTAAAACCTCTTATCCAGCAAGCGTAAAATCTTGCAGATCGGGCTTGAAAAGAATTGGACACCGGCGTATAAATGGGCCTAACTTTTATTTTAGTATTAGGTTCAGTCATGAAAGTAAGAGCTTCTATTAAAGCAGACCCTTCAAAAGGTGATAAGATCGTTCGTAGGCAAGGCCGCGTTTACGTTATCAATAAAACAGATCCAAATCGTAAGCAGAGACAAAAAGGTCCTGCTCGCAAAAAGTAAGGAAAAATTAGGAATTTATGGCAAAACTTTCTTCTATTGCAAAGCAAAAAAAGCGCGAGCGTATGGTTTCTCTTAAATGGGAAAAGCGTCAAGAACTTAAAAAAATTGTTAGAAATATCCACACATCGGATGAAGATCGTATGAGAGCAGTCGCAGAGCTCGATAAGTTACCCAAAAACTCTGCTCCGGTTCGCTTACGTAATCGCTGCCAGATGACAGGTCGTTCTAGAGGTTTCTTGAGAAAGTTTAAGCTCTCACGTCTTTGCTTCAGAGAAATGGCAAATGCAGGAATGATCCCAGGGGTAGTTAAAGCTAGCTGGTAAGACCTTGATTCTTTGTTGAATTCACTAAAAAGACCTCTATTGAGGTCTTTTTTTTTTACTCTTAATGCAAATATTTTATTTAATGGTGTTTGTAGTGGAATGCGGGAATACTTCTTGAAACGGCTTCCAATCTGGTAAGAGTTCGCTCCATATAAAAGTGGCAGAAGAAAGTTTTCCTTCATTTTTTGCAATGGCCAGAGCATTAAAGCTCATTGGCCCTTGTTGCGTTCTTTCTTTATCGAGGTAGTACCAAAGAGTGCTCTTCAGACTGGGATCTATTTCAATCAAAGATGGCGACTCCTCTTTTTTTTCGCTCCAGACCTTACCCAAGGGCAGGGAGGACTGTCGCTGTCTAGAGGCTTTAAGTCTTTGAATAAGAGGTAGTATTAAAAGAAGCAATAAGCCAAATATCCCGAGGAAAAGCCCTATAAAAAACCATATAACCGGATTTCTATTTTGTTTTTTAGCAAAGTGTGCACTAGCTGCTCCAAAGGCTATCCATATGAGTAGAGTTAGAAAATTGTCCATAAGTATCCTTACGAAAATATAGGTCTATTATATTGAATTTACATAAAATATTCGACAGGGAAATTGTGAAAAGAAAATCCTTTAAGGGATTGAATCATCTAAGGTTCGTTTAGAGTTTGCCGTCACATCTATGGTAGTAGTTGCCTTGGTGGCAGCCTTTTTATAAGGAGCTCTTTTGCGCGATAGAAACCGTATTGCTGGAAGAAGCCCTAAAAAAGCGACGCTAGTAAATCCTAAAAAGCCTCCTAGGCAAAACCACAACACTGGATTCCTTTTTTGTCTTATAGCCATCCAAAGACAGAGAGTACCGTATATCAAAAAAGGGAAAATAGATTTTGTCATTATTTTGACCTCTTATCACTAAGAGCAGTTTTTTCTAACAAGTATATCTTGGAACAAATGTTTTTTTCCATATCATATCTTTGTGTGATAACGACCAAGCTAGGAGGAAATTATGCATAGCCCTTTTCAAAATATAGATA
>JBEIFG010000023.1:0-13884 GCA_040382555.1 Chlamydiales bacterium
ATAGCTGAAGTAGAAGATCTAGTTCAGTACTCCTACTTTTTATCTTTTACAAAAATCTAAAATTTTTGGTTCAGCCGCTTTTTAAAATCTATCAGGTTTACTTAGGTATGATTTTTTACAAGGTTAATAACAAGCATTTTGCTTATTTACATTTTAAATAAGGCCCTAAACCTTTGTTTGCTTGTTAGTCTTAATGTGTATTATTTTTTTATATTCTGTAATAAAAAAACCCTCAAGGATATCCTTGAGGGTTCATAAAGCTCACGGTGTAGTGGCAAGGATTAGCTTGTAACTTCCTGTGGTTTCATGGTTTCTGTTTTTGCAGCAACAGCTTCTGGAGCTTTGGACTGCTGATCTTTTTCTGCATTTAAAACTGTGAATTGCTTTCCAAGAGATTTGGAAGCGCCGATCCAAGCAAAAATAATTAAGAAAAGGATACCAGCAACATACGGGGTAATCGCAGAAAGTGAACCACAAGCTACGATAAGACCTTGTTGAACTAAAGACCCTCCAGATTTACCCATTCTCGCTCCAACGACATCGATAGCAGCTTTACCTTTTACTTTTGACTCTTGGTCAAGAGGTATGTAAGCCATTTCTTTGGTTGGATCAAAAAGAGAGTATTTAGAAGATTTACTCATAATATTTTGCATAGTTCCGAAGATTACAGCAAGCATGAGAGGTGTTGTCCCAAGAACAGAGATAATTCCTGCAAGAGAATCTCTGAAGATCACAAAGGCAAAGAATCCTGCACCTGTTACTAAAAGAACGACTGGTGTGATTAAAGCAGCTTTTGTCCAGCCAAACTTACGTATAACGTTACCGCCCACAAAAAGCATCATAAGAATAGTTACTACTCCAGTAATTGTGGAGAAATAACCCATAAAGGCGCTGTACTCATTAGGATTTGGGTATTGTAGTTTAAGCTGACCTTTCCAGGTAACTTCTACTAAGTTAATTGCAATGCCATAGCCGATAACTAGGATAGCAAGACAGCCTATGTATTTTGAGCGAGCGAGGTAGCCAAAGCTTTCTTTGAGAGACATTTTTGGCTTATCTTTCTTAGTTTTCTTCACTTCAGTCGCTTCATAAAAGCGTGTATCTGTGAGAACGTTTTTGTTGATCCACCAGTAAATTCCCATAATAATTAGACCAGAAACTACCACCATGCTTAGCATGTAGTTTAAAGAAACTCCCCAAGCGTCAACACCGGCAGGAAGTTTGCTTCTAATGTCTGAGAAATAAATAATCGCAGGGCCAGAAAAGAGCATAGCTACGTTAGCTCCGAGTCCAAACATGGCATAAAATCTTTTTGACTCAGAAACTTTTGTGATATCGTTAGCGAAACCCCAGAAAAGTAGAGAAATCGCAACACTACCCCAAAGTTCAGACATGATGTAAAAAAGAGCATATGTCCAGTTGCGGAAAAGAGCTACTAGGCCCATCATTCCTTTAGGAAGGAAAGATTGTAGAGCGTCCGCGGCAGCGGTGGGATGTAGGATGTCCTTACATGGGTAGAGAATTAAAGCGAAGATGGCAAAAAAGCTGATAAACGCTGTAATTGTAGTATAAAATAATCTAGTTTTGCTTAATACATTACTAAGTTTTGCATATCCAATCATAAAAAGGATCGCAAAAGGTAAAACACCCCATACTTTCAAGAAAGGTATGGCTTCAGCACCAGATCCAGGAGCAGTAACAATTAGAGCATCTTTTGTATCTCTTAGGATCGTGTAGTTAAAGTTAATAAAGAAAAATAAGAAAAACATGGGAAGGAGCTTTTTAAGCTCAAAGTTATGGACGGGCCAAAAAAACGACCGCCATTTGCCGAACTCGGCTTGTTTGGGTTGAGACATGTTTAATTACCTCTAGACAAGTTATAATAAACAGTGCGACAGCATACGGCTGGCGCGATTTGTATGAAAAATCTTAATAGGCAGCAAATTTCTTCTGCCAAAAGTAATATTGTAATTCATTTTTATTTAAGTTCAAGTCGAAAAATGAAATTCAAAGATATATTATTTTATTTCATTTATTCATTAAATGTTTAAATAAAAACTAATTAATCGGTTTCGATATAATTTTATCATAAAATGAAACATATTTAAAACAAAAACCGCCTAGAATATTTCAAATTCTAAGGCGGTTTTGTGTAAAAAGGAAAATATTTAGGGGCGTATGAGGTTAGCTTGCTGTAAAGCTTCGATTTGGGCTTGATAAGCTGCGCTTGATTCTACATAGGCATTCCAAAGCTCTTGCTCGACTTTTCCATGTCTAATGGACGCGATAAGCTCTCTTTTACAAGTAGCTAAAGATTTTTTGGGAGCTAGGATAGAAATCATCTCTTTGTCACCAGCTAGACGTGCAATGTTTAACATTCTCTCTAGTTGCATGCGTGAAAAAGTATATTGATCACGACGTTTTCTAGATCCTCTAGCTGCTCGCTGCTTTGGATTTACTACGGAGGGGCGATCAGAATTAATAATAAATTTTTCAATCAAAGTAGAAAGTTCAGCTGGCTGTCGATTTTTCATTTTTTTTAGAGTGAAGTGGTGCATGTACCCACCAGAATTCATGGGAATGTACTTGCAGAGGTCGTTTTCCTTTCTTCCGTTAACTTTTTTTATTGCCTTAATGATCACATCTTCGATTTCTCGAAAGTTTTTTGTTTTTGTTTCTACCCTTTCGTCATGGTTAGAATTCATTGGATGATCCTTGGTTCTTATGTTCAGCATGTATGTAATTTATTTAGAATATAATTAAATTTTTTTACAATTTCAAGAAAAACGTTGAAATTGTGATAAGTTCTATTTTTTCTTCTCAAGGAAGAGTTATTTGAGACCTCTTCAATAAACTCAGTTTCTAGGTTTAACAGATAAGGTAATTATTTACAAAATTGATTTTTTTATTTTTGTTTTTTCTATTAAAAAGGTTATTCAAAAATATGTCGTAGATAATATTATTCTATGATTTTTAATGCAAATAATAAATGAAATCAATCTCTGCTTTCCGATTTTTTTATTTATTAAATAGAATTGAAAAAATAAACAAGATACAATTAAATAACTGTAATCATATTTAAAGGTGCCATGTGGATAATTGGATGAATAAAACAGAATCCTCGATTGCCTTGCATAAGGTTAGATATATAGTTGCCGTAGCCGCTGGCAAAGGTGGAGTAGGTAAATCCACGTTATCAGTGAATCTGGCTTTATCTTTAAAAAATAAAGGATATAGCGTTGGGGTCCTGGATGCGGATATTTATGGCCCTTCTTTAGCAAAAATGCTACCCAAAGAAACTTCTTTTCGCAGTTCTGCTGATTTCCCAGATATGTTAATTCCTTTTGAGTCCAAAGGTTTAAAGGTAATGTCGTTAAGTTATCTCAGATCTGGGTTAGATCCGCTTGCTGTTAGAGCCCCAATTGTCAATAATTTAATACTTCAATTTTTATTTCAGGTGGAGTGGGGGGAGCTGGACTACTTAATTATTGATATGCCTCCCGGGACAGGGGATGTTCAACTTACTATTATGCAAAAGATTCAGCTCTCAGGAGCTTTGATGGTAACGACCCCTCAAGGAGTTGCTCTGGAGGATGTAAAAAAAGCTCTACATATGTTTCACCAAATGAATGTACCCGTGCTGGGTGTCGTGGAGAATATGAGCTATTTTCAAGAGCCTATTTCAAAAATTATTTACTACCCCTTAGGTAAAGGGGGAGGGGAGAAGCTATCCTCCGAGTTCGGTCTGCCTTTCCTAGGTGAAATTCCCTTAGATTCCCAAATTTCTGAATCCTCCGATAGAGGGGCTTCTGTATTCGACCTTTCTTTTTCAAGTCCTGCAGTGGCAAGCTTTGAAAATATATCTGGACATTTGATGGATCATTTATATGCTCTTGAGTCCTGGGAAAAAGATTGTTTAAAAGAGTTTGAGATGCCCTGGGAAATTAAAGATTATGCTACATAAAAAAAATTTCATTAGAAAAATTTATCAGAAAACAAACACTGTATTTACTATTGAATGGATGGATGGTAGAATTACAGATTATAAGTTAAGCGATTTACAAAAACTGTGTGCTTGCGCAAGATGTTTGGATGAAGTCACTGGTAAAAGAATTTCTGATACCTCTTTAATTTCTGAGGATCTGACAGCTATAAGAGTTTATAGTATCGGAAGATATGCGTTAAAAATAGAGTTTTCTTCTGGATGTTCTCGAGGAATTTTTCCATACACATGGCTTAGGCAACATGCGTTCGAATAAGGTTATTTATGAGGTTTAAAATATCGGCGTTGCTTCTAGCAGCGGCTCTTTTTATGATGTCAGGCTGCTCAAAATCATCTGCAGCAGCGCGCAAAACTACAAGTCAGCCCGATAAAATTAATGTATTGTCTACTATAGCCATGATTGATGACCTTGTGGGAGCAATTGGTGGAATTCGGGTTGAAAATCATTGTTTAATTTCTGGTGAAATTGACCCTCATAGCTACGAACTTGTGAAAGGAGATGATGAAAAAATAGCTGATGCCCAAATTGTATTTTACAATGGCTTGAATTTGGAGCATGGAGCTAGTTTATCTCTGAAAATTCAAAAACATCCCAAGTCAATCGCTGTGGGTAATTATGTTTTATACAATCATCCTGAGTTAATTTTAAAAAAAGATCACATAGTAGATCCTCATATCTGGATGGATATTTCGACCTGGCTTCATATTATTCAGCCAATAACTGAGGCCTTAATAGAAGTAGATCCCGGCGGAATTACATATTACCAAGAAAGAGCCCAAGCGCTCCGTCAAGAAATGATCCAAACGCACGAATATGTGTTAAATCTTATGCAGGCTATTCCGGAGGAAAAACGGTATTTAGTTACAAGTCATGATGCCTTCGGTTATTTTGCAAGAAGTTATTTATCTACGGCTGGTGAGAGAGAAAATGGGTCTTGGACTAAGCGATTTGCGGCTCCAGAGGGATTGGCTCCTGACGTTCAGCTTAGTGCCCAGGATATTCAGGGGATTATAGATCATTTGGTCAAATATAAAATTTCAGTGGTTTTTGCTGAATCCAACGTAAGTCAAGACTCCTTAAAAAAGATTATTTCTTCTAGCAAAGAAAAGAAGCACATCGTCAAATTTTCAGAAAAGGTACTTTATGGAGATGCTATGGGTTCCTACGATGAACCGGTGTCTTCTTATCTAGATATGATAAAAAAAAATGCTCTTAGCCTTTCGAAAGAGTGGCAAAAATGAATAAAAAAGCTATCTCTGCGGTGGAAGTTTCCCAGCTTACAGTGAATTATGATTTAACTCCTGTGTTGTGGGATATCAATTTTTCGATTCCTCAAGGGGTGCTTGTGGGAATTATAGGTCCTAACGGAGCTGGTAAAAGCACCTTGCTAAAAGCTATGCTTAATATGGTTCCTACCCTGTCCGGTAAAGTGCTTTTTGCAGGGGCCTCCTATCGAAAAAGCAAAGGTAAGATTGCCTATGTGCCCCAGCGATCTGCCGTAGATTGGGATTTTCCCATTACAGTACTTGAAGTAGTTATGATGGGACTTTATGCTAAAAAAGGGCTGTTTAGCTTTATCAATCGCAAAGATAAGAAAGCAGCGCTTGAGGTCCTTGAAAAGGTGGGTATGGAGTCTTATGCCCACCGCCAAATAGCCCAGTTATCTGGTGGTCAGCAGCAAAGAGTTTTTCTAGCAAGAGCCATATTGCAGGATGCTGAAGTGTATTTTATGGATGAGCCTTTTGCGGGTGTTGATTTAAGTACAGAGCAATCTATTATGCTACTTTTACAGGAACTTAAATCAAGAGGTAAAACCTTACTAATTGTTCACCATGACCTCGATTCTGTTCCTTCTTATTTTGATTGGCTTGTAATGCTAAATATCTCTTTAGTCTCTTCCGGTTCTATCGATACAGTCTTTAATCAAGAAAACATCAATCGTACTTTTGGACAGGGTGCTTTCTTAATAGATGAGGCAGCTAAGTTGTCTCTTAAGAGACAATTTGGAATTAAGTAATTTATGAACTACTCTATCATCGATTTCTTTACGGATCCTGTGCTAAGAGGACCGACCTGGGGAAGCATATTTATGTGCATATCTTCATCTATTGCAGGAGTTATTGTTCTTCTGCGTAAAAGATCTTTGCTTGGTGAGGCTCTATCGCACGCTTCCTATCCAGGTGTTGCTCTGGGTGTGTCCCTGTTTGCCTCTTTTTTTTCTCCGAATGGGGAATCTTTTGCAATATTCGTGCTTGTGACAGCATTTTTTTCATCTTTACTGGGAATGTTTGCCATAGATTTTTTGCAAAAGCATTTTTTCGTCAAGGCTGATGCCGCTTTATGTTTTGTACTTTCGTCTTTCTTTGGTCTGGGTGTTCTTATATCCAGCAGAATTCAAACCACTCATGCCACATGGTATAAGCAGGTCCAGGCTTTTCTGTACGGACAAACGGCTACTATGCGGGATGTTCATATTATTATTTATTTAGCCCTTTGTGTGGTAACTATATCTATAGTCACTCTGCTTTACAGGGAAATACAATTAATCTCTTTTGATAAATTATTTGGGCGTAGTTTAGGTCTCAATTTTAATTTTGTAGAAACTGCGGTGATTTTTTTAACTGTTCTGGCGATTGTGATTGGGATTAGAAGCGTTGGTGTTGTTATGATGGCTGGAATGCTAATTGCCCCAGCTCTTGCTGCTAAACAAATCGCTAAAAGTCTGAAATCTATGTTTTTTATTTCCGCCTCCATAGGAGCCTTTTGTGGTTTTTTGGGTAACTATTTTTCCGTTCTGATTCCGTATAGAATGGGAGCGAGTAAGCTCTCTTTGCCAACAGGCCCTATGATTTTAGTATTCGCTTGTATAGTTTGTTTTTTTTCTCTTCTATTTTCTTTTCGTACAGGTATCGTTGCCAAGTATCTACGTATGAAGCGATTTAAAAGAAAATGTCATTTAGAAAATTTCTTAAAAGGCTTTTGGAGAAGAGGTCCTGAAGCCGCGCTTAGATGGGGTGACGTAGCCAAGGATCATAACACCTCACCCCTCTCTACCTTTTACTACCTAAGGCTTCTTGTTATGAAAGGTTGGTTAACTCACAAAAACGGATTGTATGCAATATCGCCTCAAGGGACACAGAAGGCTATGGATATAGTCAGATTACATCGATTGTGGGAGCTTTATCTTGTGTATACCGGGCATTCAAAAGATAAAGTACATGCTTCTGCAGAAGAAATGGAGCATATACTTACCCCCGATATGGAACGGCAGATCACTGAGGTGTTAAATGATCCTGATATAGATCCTCATAACCAACCCATTCCAAAGAGGTAGAGTTACTTATGATTCAAATTGCTACAAATCCTTATCGATTTTGTGATTTTTGGAGTTTTTTTCAGGTTCTGGGGCACCGCTTGTTAGATTTTATTTCAGGAAAACTACCCTTGCATGAATTAGCATCGGATGAAATTCAACTTTTTACTCTTTGGGGACTCTGTATTTCCTCTGCTCTTGTGGGGTGCTTTCTGGTCTTTAAAAAAATGACCATGATGGCAAACGCCCTGTGCCACACTATTTTACTCGGTATTGTGGTTGCTTTTTTAATTCTTTCTTCCTTTTTTTCTTTGCCTGGACTCTCTCTTGGTTATCTTTCTTTTAACGTTCTTTTTGTTGCCTCCCTGCTTTCAGCCCTGTTCACCGTATTTTTTACTCAATTCCTAATTCAAAAGGCTAAAGTAGAAGAAGATGCCAGTATCGGCTTAGTATTTACCTTTTTATTTGCACTAGGTGTAATTCTAGTTACTCTTTTTACTAAAAATATTCACTTAGGGACAGAAGCGATTATGGGCAATATTGATGCTCTGGATCTTTCTGATTTAAAGACTGTCTTTTTTGTCTCTCTGTCCAATATTGTTTTGTTTTTACTTTTTTTTAGAGGGTTTAAAATTACCACTTTTGACTCTTTATTTGCCGATTCAGTGGGTATATCCTCTTCATTTTTTAACTATTTTCTTATGGTAGTGACCTCCGCTACTTGCATAGCAGCGTTTCGTGCAGTTGGGGTGCTTTTAGTTCTGGCATTTTTTGTAGCCCCTCCATTAATGGCTAGACTTATCTGCCATTCTCTAAAAAAAGTAATAGCCCTTAGTTTTTTATTAGGTGCTACCGGATCGATAGTGGCTGTTGCGCTCTCAAGACATATCTTAGTTGTTTACCACACACCAGTTTCAACTGCAGGTCTTGTAGTTACCACCTTGAGCGGGATGTATCTGCTAATGCTACTTTTTATTCCTAGAAAAGGTTTGATTTCTGGTTTACTTACAAAACGCTTGATGGTAAGTTAAGGGGATTCGGGTTGACTTATTCCTGATGTGAAGGTAACTTTTTTCTCTTCATAAATATCGATTTTTTTCTTCTACAGTAAACATGAAAAATAAAAAAAATATTTGTATATTAGGAAGTACTGGGTCTATTGGTCGAACTGCCTTAGAAGTTATTTCTCATCTGGAATCGGATTTTACGGTAACTGCTTTAGCTGCCCACTCTAATATAGAACTTTTAGCTCGGCAGGCTCTACAATTTTCAGCAAAAGTCGTAGCAATTTATAATGAGAGTCTAGCTCTAGAGCTAAAAAAAAGACTGCCTCATTGTAAAGTAGTAGCAGGGATGGAGGGGTTGGTTGAGATAGCCTCACTGGCAGAGGTCGATACTTTAATTTCAGCCATCACAGGAGCTGTGGGAATTTTACCTACAGTAGCAGCAATTCAAGCAGGAAAAACTATTGCTCTTGCTAATAAAGAAGTACTTGTTGCTGCGGGGGAATATGTGATGAACCTTGCTAAGAAGCATAAAGCTACCCTCATTCCCGTGGACAGCGAGCATTCGGCTATATTTCAATGTTTATCGGGCAAAACTGTATCCGAAGTATCAAGAATTATTTTAACAGCCTCGGGTGGTCCTTTTCAT
Organism: Chlamydiales bacterium; assembly: GCA_040382555.1. GTDB lineage: Bacteria > Chlamydiota > Chlamydiia > Chlamydiales > Rhabdochlamydiaceae > VGMB01. Next base: position 8,971 of record JBEIFG010000023.1, read on the forward strand.
ACTCTTTCCAGGGAAAAGCTAGCGCATATCACTCTAGAGCAAGCTCTAAAGCACCCCACCTGGTCCATGGGACCAAAAATCACCGTGGATAGTTCTACCTTAATGAATAAGGGATTAGAGGTAATTGAAGCTTATCATCTTTTTGAGCTATCTGCAGATCACATTGACGTGGTTATTCATCCCCAAAGCATTGTACATAGCATGGTTGAATTTATCGATGGATCTATTTTAGCTCAGATGTCTGCACCTACCATGAAGGTCCCTATACAATATGCACTCACCTTTCCACATCGATCGAAGGGGCTTTTAGCTCCATTTGACTTTACCAAGCACCCTATATTAGAATTCAAAAAGCCAGAAAAAGGCAAGTTTATATGTCTTGATCTGGCTTTTATAGCTTTGAATGAGGGTGGAAGTTTACCTTGCTATTTGAATGCCGCTAATGAAGTCTTGGTGCAAAGATTTTTAAATAAAGAAATAGCATGGATTGATATAGCTAATAAGCTAGAGAAATTGTGTCTATCTCATAACATAGTAAATGACATGACTCTTGATAAGGTTTTTAGCGTAGATGCTATGGCCAGAGAAGATGCACAGATAGTTTAAAAACAATGAAGGCTCCCTAATTATGATTTACTCCTTAATGTACATCCTTTTAGCTGCTTTAGCTTTAGGGTTTTTAATTTTTATTCATGAACTCGGCCATTATTTCATTGCCAGAAAGGAAGGAATGATTGTCGAAGTGTTTGCTATCGGTTTTGGTAAGCCAATTTTTTCTTGGCAGCGGGGTGGAGTGAAATGGCAGATTTGTTGGCTTCCCTTTGGAGGATATGTAAAAATTGCTGGGATGGAAAAAAAAGGCAATCTTGAGCCTTTCGAAATTGAGGGCGGATTTTTTTCAAAATCCCCAATGGCTAGAATTCGAGTAGCTCTAGCTGGCCCTTTAGTGAATATTTTTACGGCACTGCTCCTTTTTACACTGATTTGGTTGACAGGAGGAAGATACAAGCCTTTTTCTGAATACACTCATCTCATTGGCTGGGTAGATCCTCTTTCGCAAGCCTACTCTTTAGGTGTACGTCCCGGAGATGATATTGAAAAAATCAATGGACGCCCCTTTACCGGTTTCAATGCCTTAATCTATGCAGCATTTTTAGAAGAAAAAGCTCCCGTGCTTCAGGGTAGTGAAATAGACTATATTCGCAATCAAAAACAGCCTTTTTCTATCACGTTAGATGCGGGGAAAAATACCGAAGGAGAGGTCAAGGCTAAAGCTACTTTGGGCTTAATGAGCCCTGCTAGCTTTTTAATTTATGATGCAATGAATGGGTCTAATCCTGTGCAAGGCTCTCCCTTAAAAGAGGTAGGTCTGCAAACGGATGATCGTATTATTTGGGTGGATGGAGAGCTTATTTTTTCTCAAAGGCAGCTAGTTCAGGTAATAAATCAGCCCAAAACGCTATTAACTATTCAGCGAGGGGATAAAGTACTTTTAGCCAAAGTTCCAAGAGTACCGATTTCTGACTTGCGATTATCCTCTTACGAGAAGTCGGAAATTCATGATTGGCTATACGCAGTAGCTCAATCTGATGATCCCTCTTCATTTTTTATTCCATATAATATGAATTCTGAATGCCAAGTAGAAGGGACAACTCCATACATTAATGATGAAATCATCGAAACGGTACACTCTTCTATCCCTAGATCTTCTTTAGATACTCCTTTAATGAAAGGGGATAAAATTTTAGCAGTAGATGGTGTGTCTGTGCAAAATGCTTTAGATTTAACGGCGAGCCTTCAGAAAAGAAAAATTCAAATTATAGTTCAAAAGGGAGATGCCTTTCCAGCTGTAGCTTCAAAAAAAGCAGATGAGACGTTTTTTAAAAATATAGATTTTGACGGACTTATGCAACTTGCTTCTTCTATTGGAATAGAACGAAAGCAAGCAATTGGCAACTTATGTTTACTACCGCCTATAGAACCTAAACCTTTAATTGACTACCCTCTTCCTCCTTCCAAACGCTCTCAGCTTCTCCAAGAAATAGCTACTCAAAAAAAACAAATTGAATCGCTAAAAGACCCTCAGCAAAAAAAAGAAGCCATGCAAATATTTGAAGAGCATCAAAAGAAATTAGTCTTAGGAATACAACTGCATGATCGGCCGGTGATTTATAACCCAAACCCGTTGCAAATGTTTATTGGCGTGTTTGATGAAACTTGGAAAACAGTTAAAGCTCTTTTTACTGGCTATTTAAGTCCTAAATATATGTCAGGTCCAGTAGGTATTGTTCAAGCTATTCAACAAGGGTGGTCTACTGGGGTCAATGAAGCTTTATATTGGATAGCCGTCATTAGCTTGAATCTTGGCATTTTAAACCTGCTTCCGATACCTGTTTTGGATGGAGGTCATATTAGCATCTCTTTTTGGGAGATGATCACTAAGAAAAGATTAAAAGCGAAAACCATGGAAAGATTGATTCTTCCATTTATTGTTCTTATGCTTTTATTTTTCTTTTATGCTACCTACAATGACATTGCCAGATTGATATCTAGATTTTTTTGATGTTAGGGCGTATCCAAAGAGAATAGCTCCTGTTGCATCTAAGACTCTTTCGCAGACCCCAAGGGCAGCGAAAGAGTCTCTTTATAAGGTTGAAATCATTAAGTTATTTTTTGGGAGAAGGGAAAAATAGGGCTACAGCCTTTTCAAGATTGGCAGGATCTAAATGTTTTTGAAGTGCCCCATAGTGCTCTTCATTTCCTCTTTTATTTAACATCATTGCGTACTTAAGCCGTCCTTTAACGAATTGGATAGCTTCTTCTGATTTGGTATTAAATAATTGGATTGCTTGGGTCTCTAATCTATCATATAGGTCTTTTGCAAATACCAAGCGAAATAATTGCTTTTTTGAATTTTCGGTAAGGGAAATTGAATCTGCAGAATTAAGATCATCTGGGTTAAGTAATTGATGAATAACCTCAACATTTTTTATATCGCAACCATTTATGAGTCTGGTTCCAAGCCCATCAAAATACTCATCTATTAGCTGTAAAAGGGATTCTTTTTTTAATATATAAGGATTTTCGTTAAATATTCTTGACCCCTCCGATTGCTTTTTGTTATCTTGAGTTTGAGTATAATGTGGTTGTATTTTTTTTGGATTTATCGACTCTTTTATAAAGCTTTGTCTAAGAGAAGTAGACAGTACTGGATTAACCGCAGTCAAATATTCATCACACTCTTTTTTTGCCTGAAGAATTTCTATCCTTCTTTCGCAGAGCTCTTGTAATTGTTCCATTAAAGGCCCTGCCTGTTTAGAAAATAAGGGGGGAGAGCTACGCAAAAGTAGTGGTTGAAGTGCACTATCAGGTTGACCTAAAAGATCTTTAAATTCTTCTGTAGGCAAACCAATCTGTACTACCTTGCATATGAATTCTTTTAGCTTAATAGGTAATTGAGGTAAAAATTCTGAGCCTTTCTGTGCTCCCTGAATCCATTCAAGCACAGTGGTAAGATCAGATATGAGTTGATCTGAAGTATACTTACCCTTGGCAAGTGGGGGCGTTCGGGTTCTAAAATTTTCTAATGCTCGTGCAGAATCTGGAATAGAACCTACTTTAATGCAATCAGGGTCAACTTGTGCCAATTTAGTGTAATGGTAAAGAGATCCTTCACTTTGCATAGCCTCTCTAAGATCATCTTCAGTGAGCAGGGTAGTCACCGAATCATTAAGAAAGTACCACTCACCATTAATTTTGTGATATGATTTAAAGTGACCCCCATTAATTGAACCGCCAGCTAAAAAACCATCAAGTTCATAAGTAGCCTCTTCTCCGCCAGTGTAATTTGCAGATAGAGTAAATCTATGTTGCATAGGCGCCGGGTAATTACGCTGGGATAAATAGGTTTTTCCAATATGTTCAGAGTAAAGAGTACGTTCAATTGTTATCATAGCAGCTCCTTCGGCAGACTGACTTGCTCGATCTAAATTGAAAAAAAACTCAAGGGGAGCTTCTGTGAATGTTCTTCTTTCCCCGTCACAAGTGTACTCTCGCAAAATAAAGCGGCCTTCTGCATCTGTGGGTTTGTCGGGATCAAAATACCATAAGCTAGCAGGTTCTTGATAAATATTGCTAAACCAGTTTTGAAAGAAGGCAATACTTAAAGTTTTTTCCCAAGCTTCAAGAGTATATGCTCCAGCGTCCTTGGCGCGATAAAAGCTTTGGATTTCTGTATTTACAAAATTTGGATGAGAATTAGGATCAATATATATAACTTTAATAGCGGCATTTTTGTCTCTTTGCAGCAGAGAAATATCGCTAGTACCTTCAGAGCAGTAAGCCAAGACTGCCTCTATATTAGTCAGGTTTGGTTTATTAGTCTTACGTTCAAAAAATTGCCTAAATGTTTGTGTATTTCCTGTCTCTTCTAAGGGTTTATGGGTCGTAATTTGTGGTGGTTGATAATCCCTAGCCACTGCATACAGTGGACAAATAGCGTCCAAAACACCGGCAGCTTCTCCCTGTTGACCCAAATCTAAAGGTGCATTGGCGGGAAAAAGTTGATTAAGGTGGGGGCGTAATTCTCTTGTATCTAAAGTAGATAATTTGCAGCTACCTGTGGATCTTTCCTTCTCTAGTTGCTCTATAGCTCTTAAAACTGCCTGTAGGGATTCGAAATTCTCTATCTCCTCATTGAGATTAAAGCTATTAGCAATGGATCTAAGCATGTGCTTTAGGGATGGGGTAGAGGCAGCCATTTGAAGTAAGGAATTGATCCAGCAATCATTTCCACCGTGGTTCATTATGCCGGGCACTGGATTGCGCAAGATTTTTGGTCTTAATTCTAGTGCTACATGCGATAAATCGCTTTCTGGGGTTAAAGCTGCTGCTGGTTTTAAAAACGTAGATAGG
>JBEIFG010000024.1:0-13856 GCA_040382555.1 Chlamydiales bacterium
CAGCTAGCATTAAACCCATCTTTTCTTTTTTCAACTCCTTTTCAAAAAGAGTTTTGATAGAGGTGCGCTTTGATTGCATTTTTAAGGCTAGCTGAGCCAGTCTCTCTGCGTGAAATTCATCTGCATTACCATTGACTAAATCTTTGGTAAAATTTACGGCACTGACTAACTTTATTAATTTTTGACTCATAGCCTTAAGATTCTGCCCACCTCCTAAGCAAATTAACTCTTCAACGAGACCTAAGGCTTCTTTTTTCATTCTCTCAGAGTAGTAGCGATCGAAAGTGTAATTGGCAAGCAGCGATCCTTCTATCATAGCCGAGAGGAGGTCTTCTGGGATATTGGGACAAATATAACAAAGACTATTCCATTGTTTTCTGCGAGCAAACTTAATTAGAGCAGCATAGCATTTTCTTATCGCTTCAAGAGAGAGATCGTCTCTTTTACCAAGACCAAGAAGAACAATTCTTACCTGCTTTTTTGAAAGAGAGTAGACCACATTAATTTCTTCTGATTTAGCTAAAAAATCACCTGCTTGTAAAATAGCTTCACACTCACGCAGATAATCTCTATTGTTGGCAGCTATCTCCACATGATTTGCTTGTATCCAAAAAGGAACTATCACAGCATCTACCTGTGATTTTTTTGATAAAGATTTTGAGTGAATGATTCTCATAAAGCTCCTCATGGGTGAACATTAAAGTAAATGCTTCCTCTTTAAATATTAGGGCTTCTATACCATAGATTGGTGAAATACAAGCTTGGGCAGGTTTATGTGGCTAGGCAAACCTTAGCCACATAGATATATTTGTCCCTAAAACGGAATTTCATCATCATTAAAAGACATTTCTGATTTCCCTTGCCCGTGAATAGTACTCTCCACAGAGGCATGTATCAGCTCGCTTTCTTGCACACTTTCTGAAGCACTGGAGGAGTCCGCTTTTCCGAACGGACTGAACATAAGGTTCATCGCCGTAATGTTCATGGATACCTGGGGCTTTCCTTCCCTATCAGTGAATATTTCAGGCTTATTTAATTCCCCTGCAGTAATAATAGGACTACCTTTTTTGAAGTAAGTTAACATCTTATCAAACTGCTCACCCCAAACGGTTACTTTCCACCATATGGTCTCATCTTTTGCTCCTTTTCTGGCTTTAGCAGCAACGCGAAGAGTAGTTACCTTTTGTCCAGAAGAAGTAAAGCGAACTTCTGGATCAGCGCCAAGATGGCCAGCTATTGTAATTTGATTCATTGATTAGCTCCTAATCTAGATAATATTTTATATCTCATAAGTAAAGATTATGTGGGAGAAAACAAAAAATCCCAAGGGAAATTTTTTGATTTCTGGACAGCGGACTTTGCATTTGAGTTGTAGTTGGTAAAAAAATATTTATTTTCAAAAAAAAATTGATGAAAAAATCCATACTAAGTTAGACACAGAAATACACTCCAAAAAAATGAAAAAAATGCGATGTACCCTTTAACTAAACTTAAGCTGCATGAACTACATAAATAATCATACCCCTTCTTTTGAAAACTCCTATAATTGTCCTGATTTCAAAAATTACATTGGCTCGTCTGTCCCTTCTAAAAAAACGAAGGAGTCCCCTTCTGTAGAAGAATTTTTATACCCAATCGACGAAATGTCAGATTTTCATGATCCCTACTCAGAAATAAGCTTATTTTTATCTGAAAAGATTAAAGCCGAAGTAAAAGAAAGTGCTCATGCCAAGAAGTGGACCCTAAAGCTGCAGGAGACTCTGCTAGAAAAAATCACTCCTGAATTCAAAAAAAGATTTCCAAGATACAGACTAGGTGTTTTAACGCTAAAAAAAGCCTGGGAAAAAGTGATATACTACCTACAGCAAATCGAAAACCATCAAGAAGCTTTAACGCAGGAGGGAAAATTAAACGTTGACTTTCTTATCCAAGAACATCTCAAGCAATTTTCACGCCTTCATTTTATGAAATTTAATACTGCCTATCAGCAAACTCACCACCTTGCTGGAAAGATCTGTGAATTTTGTGCCACGATAGATGGATTTAAGCCTGACTGGGACTTTCTAACAAAAAAAATCTGGGATCAACTAAAACATATTCTAACAGACTTAGAAACACACCAAAAAAACCCATATAAAATTTTAGATCAAACCGACTTTGTAATTAGAAAGCTTTCTATGGAAATTCTTTCAAAAAAACCTATGATTTCCTCAAAAGAGCTAGAAGCAAGTATTTTGGATTCTTTGTATTTCTATGATGAAATCTCTCTCATTCCTCAAGACACCCTTAGTAGCTGCCTCTATACCCTTCTCGCTGAAAAGTGTTGGTTAAAATCCGTTTCTGGATTACGTATCACTACCTCCGAGCTAAATACCCTTTTGTGTTTTATTAGTAAGCATTTAGACAGCGGCAAAAAAAACCATCCCCAGGACACAGATAAAGAAAATGTAAGAAAAGTGGCTTACTTGTATGAAATAATCACTCAACTTCCTAAGCAACTCACCAAAGGCGAGATAGAGCTGGCTGTCGATGATTATTTTACGAATCAGAAAAATCCGATCCTTTTACCCACATCATCCCTTATCGCATTGACATCTTCGGAAATGCCATTTTTTCAAAAAAATGGCTTAGACTTAAATGAGAAGAAGATCAAAGAGGATATCTTTAATCTTTATCAAGAATGGATTCTTCTTCCTAAAATAGATCTAAATCAATTGGGTTTTATCGAGATAGCCGCATGGAAATTCATAGCTGCGCATAAGGAGCAATCCAAATCTCTAACACCTGTATTGCAAGAAAAAATCAGCAATGAAATGGAAAAAATTGTTATAGATTATCCCTATTTATGTTTTCAAGCACTCGCAGAAAAGGTAGAGAGATCTTTTCATATAGCAAAATCCGCAGCTGCAAACGGAATGACTAAGGAGATTGAAGATAAAGTACACATAGCGGCGCTACAAAATGAAATGATTTGCACAAATATCGAAATCGACAACCAAATTTCTTTAGTAGGTATTATTTTAAAACAATTGAGACAAAATCCTAAAAGAAATCAACGAGAAGTGATTGAACATGCTACCAAGCAGTTTTTAAACGAGAATCCCTACATCCAGGTCAAGGCCACTCACATTTCTCAAAGGGCTTGGATTTACTTTAAATATCTTTGGTATTCTGTTCTAAAAAAAGAAGACGAATCGAATTTTGAAAGATTTATTTTAGGACATAATGAACTCATAGAAAAAGAAACATGTCCTAGTAAAATTACTCATTCCCTTAAGGAACTCTGCCAAAGAAAAACACCCCTAATGTCCCTTGAGGAAGATTTTACAAGACGTTTATTTTGCTTTACGCACAAACAAAAATGCTCCTAAAAGAATAAACGGTACACTTAAATATTGTCCCATAGACAAATAGGATTTAGTAAGAGATACGCTTTGTTCTGTTTTTAAAAATTCTAATCCAAATCTAGCTGAAAAAAGCAACAGCAAAAATAGCCCTACACATTTTCCAGGTTGCTTAAGTGTAAAAAGGCGTGACCAAGAAAACGAAAAAAAAACAAGTAGAAAAAAGTATACCAAAGCTTCATAAATTTGTACGGGATGTCGAGGAACTACTGCACTTCCGTCTGCTGGGTGTCCAAAAATTACAGCCCATGGTAAACGAGTAGGTTTTCCAAGGATTTCTTGATTTATAAAATTACCTACCCTAATAAAGCCACTGACCAAAGAGGTTGGAATCACAAGAAGATCTGCTGTACGCAGCCAGTTTAATTCCAGATTTTTAAATACCTTTCTTCTGGTTACTAGAAAAATGCCCACCATTAGACCAAAAGCTCCACCATGGCTGGCTAATCCCCCTTCCCAAATTTTAAAAATGGAAGCGGGCTGGTATGCTAGAACAAATGACAGGTCTTGATAAAAAATGACATCAAACAAGCGAGCTCCTATAACTATGCACACCACCAGAGTAAAGACAACGCTCTCAGCAAGATGTTTTGATTTTTCATGCAAAGATACCACAGAAGCACCCAAAAAGTTTTCTAAATTCAGCCTATTAGCTATCATTTTTTGAGTCATCCCATCCAGATGATTAAAAAAAATGCAACAAAAAGAGGGTAGACGAGAAGTTTCTGCCTTAATGTCATTGTTTTTTATAAATCGATTAAGCTCATCCAATATGTGATTTTCTTCTTGGACCGGGGTTGAGCTCACTTTCTCCTGGCTTTGATTAGAAGCAAGTTGTAAATTTTTTAAGTTCTTTGCTATGATATCAGGAAAAACTAGGTCCTCTTTTACAAAAAGAGGTTTAGTGAGTAAGTAAGTCATTATCACGAATCGAAATAACAAATACCCTAAAAAAAAACTTACACCAAATAAAAAACCGTACCAAAGGATCGGTCTGTTCAGCAAGGGTATTTTAAACCGAAATAAATAGGGACTGGGATCCCAATAAAGATAGGCAAATAGATTCATAACAGACCATGCAAAAAATCAAAATTATAACAGTAGGTAAGACTAAAGAATCTTGGCTTCAAGATGCAATAGAAGAATATCACAAACGGTTAAAAAATTCTATTACTATAGAGTGGACTCTTGCCAAAGATACGGAACAGCTCATTTCTTTAGCGCGAAGGGAAAGCTACTTGATTTCCCTAGATCCTCTCGGCCGCCAACATACCAGCGAGGAATTTTCCGATTTCTTGCATTCTCATCTAGTTAAATCTGGTTCTCGGTTAGCGATTATTATTGGTGGAGCTGAAGGTATCCCTGAAATTTTAAAACAGAAAAGTCAATCCCTCATAAGCTTATCGAAAATGACATTTACTCATCAGATAACCCGGCTGATTATCATAGAGCAGATATACCGCTCTTTTGAAATCCAAAAAGCTTCCGGCTACCACAAATAAACAATTACTTTATTTCCACTTTTTCACCTTTAGAAAAAGCCATTCTAAAGTATTGAAGTGAACCATTAATCAGTGCCGCTCCTACAGCTACATCAATCATTCCTTTAAATTCACTAGCTATTGGAATAAATTTGAAAAACATTCCCATAGACATCATAACCAGTATAATCAAAAGATAATAGCGTGGATAAACCTCTTTTAATGACATAGGTCGCTGAAAAGAAAAAAACCTTGCTGAGATTCTCGTGACAGTCTTTTTTAAGACAAATTTACCTTTTAAAAACCCTAGAAATAAGGCAAAGGAAATACACAATAAAACGGCATACTCTTGATCACCTGTAAAATAAACCAACGGAGCCATCCAAGAGGCTGTAAAGCCTACTTCTAAAGTAGACATAAAAATCGTTAAACCCTTGTAAAGCAATAAAATTCCAATACCTAACCAAGTCGCAAAACTCATTAATAATGCTTGAAACGGGCTAATTTTCATGTGCGAGTCCTTTTGTCTAAAACATCATTTAAACTAAAAAAATAAAAAAAAACAATTCGAAAAAAGAAACTTACTCGAATTCTTTTTGATATACTGTGGAAAATTTTTACAATCCCCTTCCCTCAAAATTTTTAGTTTAATGACAAAAAAAGAAATGAATCCTACACTACACGAAATGAAGTAAATAGAAAAAAATATCTTTTATCATCTATAGTGAGCCTACACGCATACAAGCTTCGGGGAGATTTATCGATGAATATCACGCTTACCTTTTTAAGAATCCTTTTTTTTGTTTTGAGCATTTTTTTCATGACTCTATATATGCTATCAAAGCCATCTGGAGGAACAGAAACTAATGCACTCATAGGAATAGGCTTAGGAAGTCTTCTTGGATTCGTGCTAATTACCTTTGATATAGTTTTTAGAAAATTCAATCTGCGATCGTTTAATATTGGTATCTTAGGATTGTTTTTTGGTTATCTAATGGGTGAGGCACTTGTATTGATACTCAATGCCGTGCTTGATATCAGCGCGATTTCGTTTGTAATTTCACCCCATATTTTAGAGATGCTGAAAATCTCTTTATTTCTTTTTGGAACATACCTTGGTACCATTATGACTCTAAAAGCAGCAGATGAGCTTTACGTAAGCATTCCTTTTGTAAAATTTGCTGCCTCTACCCAAAAGAAAAAAGATTTAATCATTGATATTTCCGTTCTTTCGGATGCTAGAGTTATAGACTTAGCATCCACCGGTATTTTGGACCATTTCTTAGTAATTCCTAGATTTTTGATTAAAGAAATTTACACACACTCAGAAACGGGAGATGAAATTTCTAAAAATAGAGCAAAAAAATGCTTAGATGCGATAAAAAAACTTGAGAATATGGAAGGGCTTGAAGTTCGATTTAACGATACTGATTTTCCCGAAACTAAGGATACCCAGGGTAAACTGGTTAGATTAGCTAGACTCTTAGACGCGAATATTCTTTCTGCTGACATTTCCCGTCTTCAAATGTCATCTGTGGAAGGGATTCGAATTATAAATCTTCACACTCTCTCAAATGCTTTAAAACCTCTTACTCAAACTGGTGAATTTGTTAAAATAAAAATTCAAAGGTACGGTAAAGAACCAAGACAAGGTGTTGGTTATCTGGATGACGGAACTATGGTAGTTGTAAATGGAGGCGGTCGACATATCGGCGAAATCATAGATGCCCAAGTTTTATCAGTAAAGCATACAACCTCTGGACGTATGGTTTTCTGTAATGCTTGTGATGAAGAAGGCTCCCACGACCCTTTTAACGAGGAACCCAATGATTTCGAGTAGTCAAACTAAGTCAGCATCTATTTTAGGAATAGGAAATGATATTATAGAAATCGATAGAATTAAAAAAAGCTATGATAGACACGGATACCGTTTTCTAACCAAGCTTTTCACCGAAAAAGAACAGGATTATTGCCTAAAGCATAAAGACCCTATCCCCCATCTTGCAGGTAGATTTGCGGCAAAAGAAGCTATTGTAAAGGCGATTGGAACTGGGTTTGGGGAATATGCATCTTGGTTAGACATAGAGATAGTTAATGACAATTATGGGAAACCGCAAGTTTTTTTTTCAAAAACACTTAATAAAAAAACCATAAATACAGAGATCATGATTTCAATTAGCCACTGTGAGTCTTATGCTACCGCTGTAGCAATATGGATTGCTACTTAAAATAAAGAAAAAGGAATTTCATACCTTAATATTCCCCTTTGCTCGTACTCTGGAAAATTATGTGCAAATACTCTGCAAGAGTACGAAAGCATAAAGGTACCCCAGAGATTTAATCTATACCTATAAAACACTCCCACATCCACAGAATCATGCTGTATATGCCCCCAACCCTTAAAATGATCTACAGGAACGTATTGCTTTCCTCCTAGTCCAAAATAACCATCGCATAAAAAACCACCCCTATGGACATCTCCAGAATTTAGTTCGAAGGAAGAGTAAAAGCGGGCCCATGGATATCCCTGAGTAGCCATGCCCAAAGCCCCCCCGAAAAAACCTCTCATTGTCCATGTTTCATTTAGAGATTTCTCCTTTCCTACGGATGTAGTTAGCTCAAAATTTAAATAAGAAGCATAGGGTGAACTAATATCTCTAACAGATTTGGGGGTAACTCCCCTCACATTTATACCCGAAACTAAGGTGATAAAATCTCCAGCAATGTCATTGAAAAAACGGTACCTTGCTTGAAGTCCTAAGCTTCTAGGACTAAAATTTTGCCTTGGAGTTCTAGCCATCTCAAAATCTAAATCTAAATCCCAGTCTTGACTAAGAGTAAATCCCGCCCCTACAAAAGGCACATAGTTATTAGAGGGGTAGGGCTGATTTGGAATCGCTCCATTTACCTTATGGAAATAACTATATAAAAAACCTATATCGGATCGAAAAGCGTACACCTCGCCGTACCAAGGCACTTGATCTAATGCCTCTAAGGACACGTTAGCAGAAAATAATATAGGTAGACTCCATAAAATCTTCTTCATTAATGATCACCACTAGAAGCTAACCATCTCTCCGCATCAAGAGCTGCCATACATCCACTACCTGCAGCAGTGATAGCTTGCCTGTACACATGATCTTGCACATCCCCTGCAGCAAAAACACCCTCAATATTTGTCATACTAGTACCTGGAATGGTTTTAATGTACCCATTCGGATGTAGGTCAATTTGATCTCTTAAAAAAGAGGTATTTGGTGTATGGCCAATCGCAAAAAAAACACCCCCCGCTTCACGCGTTTCAATCTCACCAGTAACCACATTTTTTAAACGGACAGAGCCAACGAACTGATCACCAAGAACTGCATCTAACTGACGATTCCATAAAATTTCAATTTTTCGATTTTCCATCGCTCTTCGGGTCATTATTTTTGAAGCTCTTAATTGATCTCTTCTATGCACTAAATATACTTTCTTTCCGAATTTTGTAAGAAAAATTGCTTCCTCTACTGCAGTATCTCCACCTCCAAATACAAAAAGATCTTTATTTCTAAATAATGGGGCAGCACCATCGCAAACAGCACAGGCAGTTACACCTTTTTGCCAAAATTCACCATCATGAGTGCCTGGAACAAACAAGCGATTGGCTGTCGCACCTGTAGCAATAATAATAGTGCTAGCTTGAATGATACTTTTTGCACTCACAACGAAAGGCTTCTTAGAAAGATCTACGGCTAGTACATCTTCTGCAATCACTTTAGTACCGAATCTCTCGGCCTGAATTTTTAATTTCTCCATTAACTCAGGACCCGTAATTCCTTCTGGAAATCCAGGGAAATTCTCAACCTCTGTGGTAGTCATTAGCTGTCCACCTGCTACCCCTGAAAAAAAACCCTCATAAACTATGGGTGATAAATTAGCCCTAGCTGCATAAATAGCAGCCGTATACGCAGCAGGCCCCGAACCAATGATAACAACCTTATGAACTTCCATGGCATCCCCAGATGTACTGTAAATAATCAAATGACATTTTTACTTGAACAAAGGGAAAAAAACCAGAAAAAACTCCACCTTATAGCTTGTAGAATTTGTGATAATTTAAAATGAAGTAATCACAGTCATACATACGGGCAACCGGATATATTACTTCTCGAGTCGCGTCAATGACTAGCTGTGCAAATACGTCTTCGCACTCTATGAGTCCGGTTTCTACCGGCTTGGAAACTTCAAAAGATATTGGATCAAGCTCTGAATCTTCAAAAAGAACTGATAGTAGCTCTAAGGTAACCTCATGATCCAACTCACTTGATAAATAAACTGCCACTTTTTTTCCCGATCTTTTTAGCTTTGCTTGCTCTTGCGGGCCGGTTTGCATGGTTTATCTCCATAAGTAAGATAATAATATTTACCTACCGCTAATTATACTAAAATTTTTATTAAAGTTAAATTATAATTTGGTGAATTTAATATATTTTATTATTTTTTTAATTTGACATGTAAGATATTTAAACTGGATGAAAGCAAAAGGTTCTAGGACTAAATCATTAAGCCACAATACTTCCTAATCAATTTACAAGAGCACATTGAACAGGTTTGTCTTATTAATCCTTTAAGCTTCATCTCTTAAAAGGCCTCTCATCCCGATTGATTCCCTTAAGAGAGGCTTTTTCACTTCCTATGTGAAGCTACCTTCCATACAATACCTACAATTTATTTCCTAAATGCTTATCACAAACCACTTGTGTTTAGCTGCTTTTTTTAGGATTCGTGCCACGGCGCCTCCACTGAAGCTCCTTATTCAGAGAAAATCATTGATTTGACTTTTTTTAATACCAAAAAAAAGAAAAAGAGGGGGAATTTTTCTGGTATAAAATTGCTAAGATAGTAAAATTTACGTCTAACCATTTAATAAACCACCCAAAGGTAACTATCTAGGGAATGAAGAGTATTCAATTAAAAAAACTGTCTAAATCCGTAAAAGAAGGCTTAGTGATACCGGAGCTCTCTTTAAACATTCCTGCTGGAAAATTTTTTGCTCTTTTAGGCCCAAGTGGATGCGGAAAAACAACCCTTTTAAGGCTTATTGCAGGTCTTGAAAAAGCTGACTCTGGGCAGATTTTTTTAGACAACCAAGACATCACCCAACTTCCTATACACCAAAGACCTATAAATGTCGTTTTTCAAAATTATGCTCTTTTTCCCCACCTTGATGTGTTTGATAATGTCGCCTACAGCCTAAAGCTAAACAAACTCTCAAAACAAGAGATTGAAAAAAAAGTTTTTAAGATTCTTGAGGCCTTTCATCTTGAAAAACACGTATTTAAATATACCTTTCAGCTCTCAGGGGGGCAGCAGCAAAGGGTAGCTCTTGCTAGAGCTATTGTGAACGAACCTGAAGTCTTACTTTTAGATGAGCCTTTAGCAGCCCTAGATTTTAAACTACGGGAAAAAATGCTTATTGAACTTATCGAGCTGCAAGATAAGTTAAAAACCACCTTTGTTTATGTAACTCATGATCAATTTGAAGCTTTAACTGTAGCCGATCAGATGGCTATTATGAACACAAAAGGTCAAATTGAGCAGATTGGCTCACCTAAAGAAATCTATGAATTTCCAATCTCTTCCTTTGTAGCTAAATTTGTTGGTACAACAAATATCATCCCCGGCATCCTAAGAAATTTATCTACTGAACCTACAATGGAAGCTGCAGAACTTGGTAAATTTAAATTATCTGTTCCTCAGATCAAACCATGGATGCAAGACGGGTGCTCGCTTCTAATGAGCATAAGACCTGAAAAAATCTTTATTTCTAAAACCGAAGTTCCCAATTTTTCAAATCACTTGAAAGGAACCGTTCAATCTATTGTCTATCATGGACGCTCCACACAGTATAACGTAATTTTAAAAAATGGCATCAAACTTCAAGTATTTGAACAAAACGAAGAGCACTTCCCACAGCAGGTAATTGACTACGACAATGAAGTATATCTATACTGGCAAAAAGAAAATGTGGTCTTGCTAGAAAAATGAAAACTAAACTTAATTTTACGGAAGCAAATTCTAATATTCCCTTTACTTTTGGTGCGCCAGCTATGCTATGGCAGGTGCTCTTTTTTTATGTTCCCCTACTTATCATTGCCTTTTCAAGCTTTATTAATTATTCAGAATTAGGTCAAATACAAGGGCTTACTTTTCAAAAGATCCTTCAATTCCTCTCACCTACTTATTTGGGTGTAATCTTTTCTTCCATGCTATTGGGATTAGGCAATGCTGTTATTTGTTTATTGATTGCTTATCCTCTAGCTTACTTCATGGCAGTCAAGGGAAAGAAATTCAAAAACTTACTTTTATTTTTATTAATAGTTCCATTCTGGACGAATTTTCTTTTACATGTTTATGCTTGGTTTTTCGTTCTGGAAAGAGAAGGGCTGGTTAACACAGTTTTATTAAAAATAGGGATTATATCTGAGCCAATACACTTCCTTAACTCCCTATTTTCCATCATGGTTATGATGGTATATTACTATCTACCTTTTATGGTTTTACCCATCTATTCATCCCTTGAAAGATTTGATCACAAGCTTATTGAGGCATCTCTAGACCTCGGAGCAAGCTGGCCACAAACTCTAAAAAGAGTTCTACTGCCTCTTACTGTTAGCGGAATAAGAGCTGGATTCTTTTTGGTATACATACCAAGCTTTGGGGAATTTGCCATTCCAGAGCTTATGGGAGGAGACAAGTATATGTTTGTAGGAAGCGTAGTCTCTCACTATATTTTAGGAGACCAGACAGGGTCGCTAGGAGCTGCATTTACTGTTGTTGCCTGTGCTTTTCTTCTGCTGAGTGCCTATGGAGTATACCATCTTCTCAATAGAATCCTATTACCCAGTAAAAAAAGATGAAAAAAACTATTTCCTTAGCAAATTTAAGTTCAGCGGGATTTTTGATTCTTACCTATATGTTCTTATATATTCCTATCATTGTACTACTTGTTTTTTCATTTAACTCAGAAAGTTTTCCAGCCCCTTGGAAAGAGTTTTCTCTTCGGTGGTACAAGGAATTATTCACTTCAGTACATTTATGGAAATCATTTGTAAATTCATTGATTGTGGCAGGAAGCTCTACGGCTATTTCTATCATTATGGGTATATTTTTAATTTTTTATGCAGCTCAAGGGGGAAGAATTGGAAAATTTTTAACCCTATTCTATGGGAATACGGTAATACCCGAAACTGTTTTAGCTGTAAGCCTTCTTGGCTTCTTTACTCTTATGTCTATACCTCTTGGTATCCCCACACTCATACTTTCCCATTCTGTCCTTGGACTCGGCTTCGTGATCCCCATTGCCTATGCAAAATTTTTAGAACTCGATCCTAAACTTACAGAAGCTTCGCTGGTACTAGGAGCCTCTCCTATCCAAACTTTTTTTAAGGTAATACTTCCCCTGATAAAGCCATCTTTAATTTCTACAGGATTATTAGTCTTTATTATTTCGTTTGATGATTTTATTTTAGCTTATTTTTGTGCTGGCAGCTCTTCTCAAACATTATCACTCTATATTATGTCAATGCTTCGCTCGGGAGTTTCCCCTGTAGTAAATGCGCTATCTGCAGTACTTTTAGCCCTTAGTACCGCATTTGCCGTTCTATTTTTCTCCTTAAAAACTCGCGTAAGGATTGTCTAATGAAAAAATTCTGTTTGAGATCTATCGTAATTTTAGGTTGGAGTGGAATTATTTTCTCCTGCTTGTATCTACCCAAAGTGTCTTTTTTTCAAAAAAAAAGCAAAACAATCAATGTATTTGCCTGGGGAGATATTATTGATCCTGCTGAAATCGCCCGATTCGAAAAAAAGACAGGCATCAAAGTACAAATGAGCTACTATGCATCCAATGAAGAACTCATAGTAAAAATGAAAGCTACCAAGGGAGAAGGTTACGATCTTATTATTCCGTCTGATTATGCGGTAAAAACTCTGATCAAAGAAAATCTCTTAGCTGAGATTGACAAATCTAAGCTTCAATTTTTAGATGAAATTAATAAAAATTTGTTAGGTCAATCTTTTGATCCCAATAATGACTATTCTATTCCTCTCGAATGGGAGATTTTCGGATTTGGGATAGACTCTGAGTTTTTTAAAGGTAGACACATTGATCAAAGCTGGGGTCTGATTTTTAACAAAGATATTATTGACTATAAGATATCAATGACTAACGATCCCATTGAAGCCGCCCTATTTTCAAGTTTCTATCTATTTGGAAATACACATCACTTAGATGAGCCTAAAATTTCCAAGGTGAAAACGCTACTCATTAATCAAAAAAAATGGGTAGAGGCCTATGCCAACTTTAGAGGTGATTACTTCCTTGCTACGAAAAATTGTCCCGTGGTGGTGGCATCAAGCTCCTATATATGGAAAACTATGCGTAAGTTCCCCTTCGTTTCATTCGTAGTTCCTAAAGAAGGAACTTTTATCTGTATTGAAAACTTAGCGATACCGAAAGCTGCAAAAAATAATGCGAATACATACGAATTTATTAATTTCCTATTCCAACATGATACAGTAAAAAATCATTTCGAAAAATTTGGATTCTTTCCATCTACTTTGCAATCTATTCAGGAAGCAGAAATAGATCCAAGAGCCAGAGAACTTATTCGCGCTGTGGGAGAAAATTTTGATAACTTTCATTTGATGAAAGAGATAATGAACCAAAATCAAGTAAATCAGATCTGGATTGAGATCAAATCCAGCCCTTTATAAAAAACAGGTGATGTTAGACCACCTGTTTAAAAAAGATTTATCCTTTTTTCTTCTGGATGTAAGAAATTACATCTCCGACTGTCTTGAGCTTTTCTGCTTCTTCTTCAGATATTTCAAAACCAAAACGCTCTTCAAAAGTCATAATAAGTTCTGTTAAATCTAAAGAGTCTGCATTTAAATCTTCAATAAAAGACTTTGAGGGAGAAACATC
>JBEIFG010000025.1:0-13770 GCA_040382555.1 Chlamydiales bacterium
CAGAAGGCAGTCTAAAACCAAAGTCTACTAAAGCTTCTTTACGAGCTCTATCTCCGTTGTGCATGGCATGAATCTGTGGCAAAGTTTGATGAGATTCATCAACAAAAATGAGAAAATCTGGAGGGAAGTAGTCTAAAAGACAGGGGGGAGAGTCTCCGGGTCTTCTGTTGCTAAAGTGCCTCGAATAATTTTCGATGCCTTTACAAAAACCCATCTCTTGGATCATTTCCAGATCATAAGAGGTTCTTTCCTTGATACGTTGCAACTCTATTAGGCGATTTTCTTGCTCATAGAATTTAAGCCTATCTTTGAGCTCTAATTTAATTTTTTCAACGGCATCCAAACGTACATCTTCTGGTGTTACGTGGTGAGAACCTGGAAATATGGTTACTTTTTCTAGTCTTTCAATCACTCTTCCAGTAAGGGGATCGATTTGACTAATTCTTTCTATTTCATCCCCGAAGAACTCTATCCTATAAGCTACCTGTTCCTCATAGGCTGGCATAATTTCTAAGATATCCCCTCGCACTCTAAAAGTAGCCCGGACTAGCTCATAATCATTGCGCTTATAGTGCATTTCGACAAGGTGCAGTAATACATCATCTCGTCTAACTTGCTGCTCTTTTTCTAATTTTAGCTGCATCTGACTATAATATTCAGGCAAACCAAGACCATAGATACAAGAAACTGAAGAGACGATAATTACGTCTTCTCTTTCAATCAAAGATCTGGTAGCAGAAAGTCGCATCCTATCTATTTGATCGTTGATAGCTAGATCTTTTTCTATGTAGGTGTCAGTTCTGGCTATATAAGCCTCAGGCTGATAGTAATCGTAATAAGATACAAAGTACTCTACTGCGTTGTTTGGAAAAAAAGACTTAAATTCTTGATATAGCTGGGCAGCTAGAGTTTTATTATGAGCTAAGATCAACGCGGGTCTTTGTACCTTTGCTATGACATTCGCCATGGTAAAAGTCTTTCCAGATCCTGTGATACCCAAGAGCACTTGTGCTTTTTTGTGAGCCTCAATACCTTTAACCAAAGAATCAATGGCTTTAGGCTGGTCACCCCTAGGTAAAAAATCTGTGGATAACTTAAACATGGGCTTAAACCTTAATTAAGAAGAAAGATATGAATCTACAAAGATTCTCAAGACTCCCTTTTTTTCTAAAAAGTCGAGTACAACGACTCCAAGGCATAGCGAAATTACTGCACCAAGCAAGAGCCTACCCTTAACGGAAGAGTAAAAGGGATGTTTTTTCAGTCTCCAAGCCATAATAGAAGGCAATACACCTAAAAGTATAGCAACAATTATCCCCGCATACTCCAAAGCTAAATAAAAACCTCTTTGATACGAGAATACAAAAACAAGGGGAGGGATAAAGGTAAGACAAAAGGCCGCAAGGCGCCCTTCCCAAGATTTTTTAATATTTAAGCCATCCCGTAAGAAGTCACTCAGAGATAAAGCTACCCCTAAAAATGACGTCACGATAGCAAAAAACGAAAAAAACAGGGCTGATTTAGATATAAATGGATTTCTAATCACTTTAGAAAGGGGATCACTAGCAGGGATACCCTGCACCCACGCTGCAGAGAGAAAATTCTGTGGTACAACCCCTAAAACAATCACCTGCCAAACAAGATAAATAAAAATAGGTATACTACTACCCCAAAGAATAGCCCTTCTTAAAGCTTTGGCATCATGATGTAGATAGGTAGTCAAACTTGGAATAACAATATGGTAACCAAACGAAGTGAATACCACAGGGATAGAAATAAGACTAGCAGAAAAATCCACATGGCTAAGAAGTGAAAGATCGATGTGAGAGGGGACAAAGGTAATTAAAATAAGGTAAGAAATAGCAAGACCAAACATTAAAATACGATTTAGGTAGTCCACTCCTCTTGTTCCTAGATAAAGAAAGCTCCCAAATACTACAGGCAGGCAAAATCTTGCCAGGGATTCGGGTAATTGTGTGCCACTTAAGGCAAATATAGCTTTTTGAAATAGGCTAGCGCTGGCTGCAATGTAGGCCGCTAGTAATGAATAAAGCAGCATCAAATACAAAATCCAACTTGAAACTCTTCCTTTTCCCCCAAGGGTTTTACCCACCATCGAAATGAGATTTGGTTCTCCTTTGACAGATAAATTGACATCCAAGAAAAAAAAGGCGCTGCAAAGCATAACGAGCCAGCAGATGATAAAAATGACCACAGAGGGTAGAAAACCTCCAAAGGAAGTAATCGCAGGTAAGGCTAGCATGCCTGCTCCTATCGTGGTACCCGCCACTAAAAGAGTTCCGCCTATCAATCGCATGTTAGTGACTATCTTCATTACTAAAACCTTTTAAAGAAATATTTATTGAGTCAGAGTTTCCCATCCAAACATGGTTAAAAGCTGAAATATAAAAATACCAATTGCAAATAGAAAAATGAATAGCAAAGCTACCTTTCCTCCATACATTTCGTAAGGGGAGTATTGCTCTTTTCTGTATCTGCCTATCCAAACCATAGCTACAGGCATCAGCCCAAATAAAATCACTGCGCAGATACCTCCAGCAAAATTCAATGCTTTAAAAAACATTTGAGGGTAAACAAGAGAAAGGATTAATGGAGGAACCAAAGCTAACATGCAAAGAGGCACACTTTCTTTTTTTTCTTTTTTTACTTTGAGTCCATCGGCTAAAAAATGGACAAGACTTAAAGCTTGGGCTAAAAAGGAAGTAAGAATAGCAAAAAAAGCCATACCCTGAGCAAAAAGAGCAACCCAAGGAGACTTTACTACCATAGCAATAGCTTGAGATCCTTCTCTGTCGTTTCGAAAAGATTCCATCAAACCCCCTGGGCCTCCAAGAGGAACTATTCCTAAGACAAGAATTTCCCATAGAAAGTAGATAGCAAAAGCAAATAAGCTGCCTACAATAATTGTTCTTCTAACTCTTTTTAGATCTCTTTGCATGTAAGCGGTAAGACTTGGAATCATGTTATGAAATCCAAAAGAAGTAATTAAAATTGGCAAAGAAAAAAGAGCTTTTGAAGAGTCACTTCGCAATAATAACTTTGGACTTACATACTTTGCTCCCAATAAAATCAAAGCAGCAAAAAAGAATATTTTAGCAAACATCATCACGCGATTCCACAGATCTACTTTTCTCGTGCCGAAAAATACGACCCCTCCAAATAATAGAACAAAAATGAAGTTTCCAAGCCAATTGGGCGGAGCATATCCAAATAAACCTTCGGCAAGCGAGCAAAATAAATTTCCACTCCCGGAAATATAAGCAACTAAAAGAGCATAAAATAAAAAGAGATAGGTAATCCAGCAAACTATTTTACCACCCCGACCCAAACACTTCTCTATCATGGAAAGAAAATTTACCTGATGAGAAAACCAGCCGTTTGCCTCCACGATTAAAAGCCCGGTAAGAGTCATAAAAAGCCAAGCACAAAAAAACATCAGTAGAGAAGGGAAAAAACCTGCTATGCCAGTAATAACTGGCAACCCAAGCATTCCCGCTCCTACGCAGCTTCCTGCCACAAGAAGTACTCCCCCAAGAATTCCTCCAGGCTTAGTCATTTCTCATCCCTCTTGCCTGCATTTTTTCAACGATTCGAATCTCTTGTCCAAGACGACCTAATTCATATCCATCATAATCTACAAATTTGAAAAATCTTTCAAAAATTGGCAAAGCACTACTCACTTGCTTTGCCATTTCTTGAGCTATATATCTATAAGCAGGATGACCAGCGGGAGAGGAGCGAAGCTCACACATCCAAATCAATTCACGCAAGCTGACATGAAAATACCAGTGGATATTATAAGCCATAGGGACTACGTATTGCGCTTCCTCAGGAAGCTCTTTGCGCATTAAATCGAATGATTCTCTTGCTTTAGCTAGCGCTTCACAGTACGTTTTTTCCATTTCACTGCCTTTGATCTCTGAAGGAACGTAGTAACCTAGATCGCAAGTCAGTAGTTGTCTTTCTTGGGTAAGCATTCTATGACGGTGTAAATCCCTATAAATCCCAAAATCAGCCACTATTTCGAAAGTGAAGGTGGTGTGCTCTAGGGCTCTTGGACCCTTATGCCTTCTATTTTCTCGATTATTACATACTGCATCAAAGATTCTACCAAGCTCATCTTGTGACAGCTCTTTGCAGTACTCCTGAAGCTCAGTTAGACCTGTTTGGGAATAGGAAAAAAGGATAGCTGCAGCTACTTTATGGGCAGCTTCTGGATCAAAATTCAAAAGCCTAATGCCTGCGTGCTCCATTCTGCCTAAATCTTCGCAGTTTTTTTGAGAAAATTGATGTATTTCAGAGGACACCTGCTCCTGAAATTGTAAAAAAGAGAGTTGGTGTTTATGACTTGGCTCCGCCCTTCTCACAAAAGACGGAATCACTTTAGATAACTCATCGAAAGATTTTCTGCCTAAATCTTGGATTTCTGCCAGGCTATGAATATTCAACTTTTGAATCAAAGACTCAAAAAACCGTCCATTACCAAAGACTCCCATGTTGGTTAAAGCACTAGCAGGCAGAAGCCCCCTAAGGCAATCTAAAACCTTAGCTCTTAACGCTGCTGTATAAGCTACCTTTGAGACTTCAGCTTCTTTGGGAAATCTTTTTTCCATAAGCTCGGTCATGGGTGGAATAAGCTGAGAATAGGTATCAAACAGTTGATTGCATGTTTTTAGATAAAGCTCTTTATATGCTGAGGTCATCAAAATAGGTTCTTTGTAAAATAAATATTCGCCGTGAACCTTTTGATCAAAATAAATATACCTCGTTGATTTTTCCAAAGGTGA
Source organism: Chlamydiales bacterium (assembly GCA_040382555.1). GTDB lineage: Bacteria > Chlamydiota > Chlamydiia > Chlamydiales > Rhabdochlamydiaceae > VGMB01. The sequence continues at coordinate 4,809 of JBEIFG010000025.1, forward strand.
TCCGCCAATTCTTGCATCTTCTATTGCTTTAGCAGCGATCATAGAAACATTCTCAAGGGCCAGGTGAGCTCCACCTAATTCTCCTATGGAGTCATCTCCGTATCCATCTAAAATTCTATCATAAAAATTTTGTGCTTTTTTAGTAGCTATGGCTTGATCTATGTGCTGCTCATCCTCTACTCCTTGATGACCCGCTATGGCTGCAAATGCAGTTTCTTCATTAAGAATAAAATCTTTAAGTAAAAGAGACCTTAGCCCCAAACTAGATCTTGAATATCTTGAAAATAACGCTCCTTTAATCACTTCAGGTAAGTTACGCAGGGCAAAAACGTTTCCTGAGGTACTTGTTACATAACGCTCAAGAATTTTTCTTTGATGATCTGAAAATTCTTCGTAGCCTTCCATAGATTAAGGTCCTCTTTGTTTAAATTGGGCGATAAGCCTGGCATATTCGCTGGAGTCTATCAAGGGAAAAATAAACACTATAAATTTTACAGTTTTTTTAATAGTAATTGATCGGAAATAATCATGTTAGTGCAAATTTATAAAAAATATAGGAAATTTTTTAATGCTTATTCGTCCTAGAAGAAATAGAAAAAATGAATCAATCCGTCTACTTACCCAAGAAACACACCTTACCTGCAGAGATTTTGTTGTGCCTTTTTTTATTATTGAAGGGGAAGGTAGAAAAGAAGAAATAAAGCATATGTCTCAGATTTATAAGTACTCTTTAGATCTTCTTATTCAAGAGGCTGAAAAACTTCATAAGCAAGGGATACAAGCTATTGCTTTATTCCCTTGCTATCCAAAAGAGCAAAAAGATGAAAAAGGATCTCTTGCCTTAGACCCCAACTCTTTAATTCCACAAGCTCTTAAAAAAATAAAAAAAGAAATACCCTCACTCACCTTAATCGCAGATATTGCACTTGATCCATACACTTCTCATGGCCATGATGGCATCCTTGGGGACAATCAAACCGTTCTCAACGATGAAACCGTAGACATACTTGCGGATGCTGCCCTACTATACTCTCAATATGGTGCAGATTTTGTTGCACCAAGCGATATGATGGATGGCCGCATCGAGAAGATAAGAAATAAACTAGATCTAAATCATCAAACCCATACGGGTATTATTTCTTATGCAGTAAAGTATGCATCTTCCCTCTATGGACCTTTTAGAGATACGCTGGGATCTAAATTATCCTTTGGCGATAAAAAAACTTATCAAATGAACCCTGCAAACGCAAGAGAAGCTCTTTTAGAAGCCAGTCTAGATGCTAAAGAGGGCGCTGACGCCCTCATGATCAAGCCCGCAGGCCTTTATCTAGATGTAATATATCAAATTCGGCAAAGACACTCGATTCCCATTTGTGCTTACCAAGTGAGCGGAGAATATGCCATGATACGCGCTGGTGAAGAAAAAGGAGTCTTACACGCAAACGACGTGTTCTATGAGTCGCTGCTAAGCATAAAAAGAGCTGGGGCTGATTTTATATTCACATATGCAGCTCCATTTATTTTAGACCGACTTTAAAGAGGTTTTCATTTTTAGAAAATTTTTTTGAACTTGCTAGCTAAATTTTAGATTGCACCTAAATATTTCCTCTGCTGCTTGCTGAAATAAAAGATTGGGAAATCTAATTGTTTTAATTATCTTTGTTTTCTATACTCTCCGGGAAAGAATACATCTATAAATTTAGAAATCGATTTAATCGATCTACAAGTTAGTTTTAGATACTTTTCCGTTCATTTTAACTAAGTTAAGGATTCCAATGAGCTACTTAAAAGAATTTCTGAAGCATGTCTCAAATCATGATTACCCACCATTTCTGCGTCTCTGGGAGGAATACTGCGCTGGAGATGAAATAGACGCTCCTGAAGTGATAGAAATTCTTAAAGCAGTACGAAGCTCAGAATTTTCTGATTATTTTGGCAAGCACGTTGATCGTATACTTCCACTCTGGGAAAATATGCCAGAACAAGCGGAGAAACATGAAATTTTCAAACTCATTATTGACATTGAAACGATTAACTCTCCCAAACTTCGCGCCATGGTGTATGACTATTTAAGTCATAAAAACCAAGGGGATAAGTACTTCAATGAAAAAATGAAATTAATTGGTATGCGAGATAAAGAAGGAAGAGAAAGTTTCCAGGGAGCCGTTAGCAACTACGAACTTTTATCTCACATTAATAAAGGTAAATTTGTTTTTCACAACGGTGGATGGGGAGTAGGGGAAATCGTAGACTATTCATTAATTCGAGAGCAACTAAGTATCGAATTTGACTATGTACCTGGTAAAAAAGACGTATCGTTTGAAACAGCCTTCAAAACACTAATCCCTGTGCCCAATGATCACTTCCTTGCTGAGCGCTTTGGTAACCCGGATGCACTAGAGAAGCGAGCAAAAGAAGACCCCGTGAATGTGATAAAATGTTTACTTAGAGATCTAGGCCCAAAAACAGCTGCAGAAATTAAAGACGAGCTATGTGAATTAGTAATTCCGGCTGCAGAATGGACTAAATGGTGGCAAAGTGCCCGCTCGAAGCTCAAAAAAGATACAATGATAGAAACGCCTACGGACTTAAGAAAACAGTTCAAACTCAGAAAATCTGAAGTAACCCACGAAGAAAGATTACAAAAAGCTCTTGAAACTAAGCCTGATGCCAATACTTTGATTCAGATGGTATATTCCTTCATAAAGGATTTTCCTGAAGTTTTAAAAAAATCTGATTTTAAAAATAGCTTAATCAATAAGCTTACTGAAATGGTCTCTTATCCAGAAATAAGCCGTGCCCAATTGCTTCAAATTTTATTTTTTCTAGAAGATCTTTCTGCTGATTCCTCTAATTTTAAAAAAGAAATCTCCGATATCGTGAAGCAACTCCCAACCAATTCCTCCATCTATGAGTTAATTGATCAAATTCAAATTTTATCTTTCAAAAAAAGAGTTTTGATTGAAGTACGCGAGATTCGCAGCGACTGGAAAGAAGTGTTTGGACCCTTGCTTCTCTCAGCGGACCAAAATACTCTTAGAGACTATGTATTGAATGAGCTAATATCTGCTAAGGAAGATGATCTTGTAAAACAAAAACTTATCGAGCTTTTTAACTACCCTGGTAAATATCCTGACACCTTCCTGTGGTTTTTCAATAAAGCTCTGTCGCAGAAGAAAGTCCCTTTTTCTGATAAAACAGGAAGAATTCGTTTATTTGAGTCCTTATTAATCCTGCTAAGCAAAGTGGAGTCCAATAATGAGTATCGTGATGTGGTAAAAAAGATACACACTATTTTATCGGGAGATCGCTACGCTATAGTTCGACAAATGATGCAGGAAGCTTCTCAAGAGGAAGTGAAAGAGTTTCTTCTTCTTTCTACAAAATGTCATTCTTTATCTGATCATGACATTAAAATTCTTCACTCTTTAGCAGAAGTAGCGCATCCAAGCTTAGCAAAGCTGAAGAAAGGATCTAAAAATCCATCCGAAGAAAACCAAGTGATATGGACAACCCAAGAGGGATTCCAAAAACTTCAATCTCGAATCCAGCAGATAGCTACCGTGGAAACCGTAGAAAATGCTAAAGAAATTGAAATAGCTAGATCTCATGGCGACCTTCGTGAAAACGCTGAGTTCAAAGCTGCTTTAGAAAGAAGAGATCGTCTTCAGTCCGAGCTAAAATTTCTATCTGATCAGATGAACAAAACACGCATTATTACGCAAGGAGACATCCAAACTGATGCTATCGGGGTTGGCTGTATTGTTGACTGCGAAAATAAAAGCGGTAAGACTGTGACCTACACTCTTCTTGGGCCTTGGGATGCTGATCCCGAGAAAAATATCTTAGCGTTCCAGTCTAAGTTAGCGCAAACCATGAGTGGGCTTTCTGTAGGTGACACTTTCTCTTTTCAAAATGATGAGTTGGTGATTAAGCAGATACGAAGCTATCTGTAAAAAGTATTCTTTCTCTATTAATCCCATTTAGGTAATAAATAGAGAAAAAACAAATACATGAATAAAAGCTATATGGAAATAGTCATAGCAAGCACAAGTGTGCACGCCATCCGAGAAATACGCGCAATGCTCAAAGCGTTGCGCCGTTTTGATATATTCACTTTACACGATTTCCCTCAGTGTGTTCATACGGCCGCCTCAGGTGACACCTTCGAGCAGATGGCCTCCTCACAGGCCTTGCTTACTGCCAAAGCGCTTAATAAAGTAGTCATAGCAGACGCTTCAGGTCTTGTAGTTCCTGCTTTGCAAGGTCTTCCCGGCTTAGCTTCTCAACATTATGCAGGGGCATTAGCCTCAGATAAGGAAAATAGAGACAAGCTGCTTCATGATATGAAAGGCTTAATAGATGTACATAGACAGGCCTATTTAGAGTGTTGTTTAGCAGTTGCCACCCCTTTAGGAATAAATAAATGTGTAAAAGGAGTTTCAGAAGGGATCATATTAGATCATGAGCGGGGAAGGTACGGATATGCGTATGACAGTATTTTTTTAAAACACGATTATAGCAAAACCTTTGCAGAACTGGATGAAGATACCAAGAATCGCATTTCTCACCGAAGAAAGGCCTTTGATAAACTTATTCTCACTTTAGAAGCTCTATCTTAAAAATGCATTATCTCATCGACGGCTACAATGGTCTGTTTCGCACTCCTAAGTCCAAGCTTTCACTGGAAGAAAAAAGAAGATGGTTCATTCAACACATCGATAACCTTGTAAAAAACCGATCTTGCCTGGTTACTATAGTTTTCGACTCCTCTGATCCGTCTAGGGATCTTTACTCTAGGGGGCATTTTGGTAGTTTAGAAATTATATTTACTCCTAAGAGACAAACAGCCGATGAATGCATAGAAACCTTAGTAGAGCAGGCAAAACGCCCAAGCCATATTACTGTAGTTACTATGGATAGACAACTAAGAGAAAAATGTATGCTAAGGGGTGCATGTGTCTTAAATATAGAGCAATTTGTAGACCATTTTCAAAAAAAACAAAAGACTACAAGGAGCAATGCTAGCTCAAGTAAGCCTCTGTGGCAAGAGAGTTCATCCCAAGTAAATAGACTTTTAGCTATATTTGAAAAAAAACTCTCTGATGATGCTTAAGGGGAAGGATAAAAGAGAATTTCAAAACAGTCATTAAAAATCACATGTGAAGGTGCTTCATATTTTTTTATTGTTGTAATTTCGAATGTACTCTGAAGATCTTTTAGCAATAAATCAATAGAGGAAGCAGGCCCGATGAGGACGGATTCTACTGAGCCACTCTGACAATTTCTAATGAAACCTTTAATATGAAGGGCATCTGCTTTTAGCTTTACCTGGCGGCGAAATCCGACCCCCTGCACCTTTCCATAAAATACTACTCGTATCCTGATTTCAACACTCATGAGCCCCGCAAAAGATTTCTTCTTTTTCAGGATTTTCAATATATTCCACTTCTTCCCAAGTGAAGCTGTGAATTAAATGTAGCGCTTCTGATAGTTGCCTTGAGCGATTTATTCCTTCCCGTAGCGCTTTTGCTCCGCGCATCTGTCGCAGATACCAACATCCAACCCTGCGAATATCAAGCAGTGCTTTTCTATCATTTTGATAGCGCAGAATATATTCAATGTGCTCAAGAAATGCATTTTTAAAATCTAGGTAGGTTCTCTTTATTGGATCTAAACCAAGAAGGGCTCTGTGAATATCTTCAACGACCCAAGGTCTTCCCATCGTAGCTCTTGCTACTAACACTGCATCACAGCCAGTAGTGGCAAATGCACGCAAAGCACTTTCTGCGCATTGAATATCTCCATTGGCAATCACCTTAATTGTTTTAGTTGCCTGCTTGCATTCTGTGATATAATCCCAATTCGCTGGACCTTTATAGCCCTGCGACCGCGTTCTTCCATGGATACATATAGCCTTGGCACCTGCTGCTTCTGCGATTTGAGCGATCTCCTTGGCATTAATCGATTGAAAGTCCCAGCCTGCACGTATTTTTACGGTAACTGGTATCTTCACCGCTGATATTATTTCAGAAAGAATCTCTCCAATCCGATCAGGTGTTTTTAACAGACCAGAACCGCTTCCATCCTTAGTGACTTTATCTACGGGACATCCGCAATTCAAATCAATGACATCGAAACCCATGTCTTGTAAAATTCTACCACATTGAGCTGCAAGCTTAGGCTTGCTACCACATAGCTGAGCTCCAATAGGATGCATTGAAGCTTCATAGTCAAGCAAATGAAAGGTATGGGGATCATTTCGTACTAAAGCATCCATCTTCACCATTTCGCAGTACACAAGTCCGGGTTTATAGCTAGCAGTCATCTTTCTAAAGGGCAGATCAGAACATCCAGCCAGAGGGGCACATAAAACCTTAGAAGGAAGGTGTAAGTCACCGAGAGAGAAAGTAGGGACGTTATGCATAATTTATAACAACAATCTTATGATGAAATTTTCTAAAATCTGCAAAGCAAAAAACGCCAAAATAGGGCTTAAATCTAAGCTGCCAAGAGGAGGAATAATTTTTCGAAAAAGATTTAAATAGGGGTTTGTATAAAATGCCACAAATCGCATCCACTTTGAATGGGCAAAGCTAGGAAACCATGATCCTATAATCCTAGCCATTAGCAAAATCGTATATCCAAAAAAAAGATAGTGAATGACACTCAATAGTATTAACATATAAATATCCTCAACATTTACTAAGATATTATCTTAAGATCGCTTAAATTTCCATAAACTAATCTCTTAATGTAAAGCCGTTTTACATCAAAATTGTTTTTTTCATTCTATTGTGTTGTTTTGCCTAAATCAGGCAATATATTTTGTTCTAAACGGGTGAAATAAGGAAATCGAGACAATGGATTATATTGGTCTTATTGTAGAGGGGGATAGCCTCAAATTCGCTAAGATAAAAAAAAATAAACATCAGATGAGTATCGATTTATTAAGAACAATATATCCTATTGATAAAGTGGGGCTTGAAAAATTTTTTCCTGCGAAAGGGTCCTTATGGGAGTCTGGTCCTTTATTCATAACAGGATTAGATCACCAAGAAATTTTTATTCGACATTTGCCCGCTAAATTAAAAGAAAAGAAAAAAATTTTTTCAACCCTTCCCTATCAACTAGAAACTATACTTCCATTTTCTGAGAGCGAATGTGTGGTATATCCCGTCCTGACCCTTCCTTTACAGGAGGAAAGTTCCTATGTGCAAATCACTGCGACGAAAAAAAATCAATTATGTGATCATCTTAAAAAATTCCAAGATCTTAACATCGATCCTGATGAGGTATCTAGCCAACCTCACGCATTGCTAAGATTTAAACGGTACTTTTTTCCTGAGCTCAAAAACACATTTTTATTTCACATTGGAGCAGCAAGCAGTGTAGCTCTTTATATACTGGAAGACCACATTGAAATTGCATACCCTTTTCAATTTGGAACAGAGATGTTAATCCAAGCTCTTGGCAAAGATCTTCCACACCATTCGATGGAAAAAATAAACCAAGTAGCTGCATTGCTAGATTTTCAAAATTTACCACCCCTAGAGTATCCAAATGTTTTAGATATTTTGCTGAGGTTACAAAAAGAATTAGATAGGATCTATTCTTTTTTTCAAGGGAAAGCAGCTTCTGCCCGAATAGAAGATGCTATTTTAATAGGGTCTTTTGCTTCTTTTCCTAAATTAAAAGAATCCTTTAGGCAATCTCTACCTTCTTCTTTAAAGCTATTATCTACCAGCGCACATGGTGTCTACGACTCTTCGACCTTAGAATCTTATGCCATAGCTATTGGTCTTGCTTTAGATTCAGCTATACATGACGAGCAAAGCATCCGATTTCGTCAACATGAGTTTTTAAGTCTTACAAGATTTAGAAAAAAAACTAAATACCTTATAGGATATTTAGCTGTATGTTCCTTTCTTAGCTTATCTGTCTTTCTTTTTGGACATACTGTGAATAGCCGAAAAGAAAAAAATCTTTATCAATTATGTGAATCCTTATTTCCAGAGTATAGCTCCACCCTTGATATAGGTCAGCATATCCAGATGATGGATAAAAAGGTTGGTAAGCATACCAAGCCTTCCTCTCTCATTCTATCAGTTCCTACTGTTTCAGAAGTATTGCATTGGATTAGCACTCACCCCATTCTTTCAAAAACATCGGACTCCCTACTAAATTTTGACCTTATTGAAATGAAAGGTGTTCATTATCAACTTACTAAATACCCAAAAATAACTACTCCTACGGTAGGCTTTGCTGCAAAAGTAGAATTAGAATTTACCTCTCCCTCCACAAGAGTGGCTAGAGAATTTCATGAAGCCCTACTTAAGGGAGATAAAATTGTAGATGAAAAAAAAGAAATCACCTGGCACGTCAAGGATTCTTTATATAAAACTTCTTTTTACATAAAACACACGGGAGAGTCTTTATGAAGCTTTCTTTGCCCATAAAGCATTTAAAAGGCTTTATCTTCCAACCTACTGGTATGTGTATATTAATAGGCTTAGGGATCATTCCCTCTTTGTGGCTGTCCTCCTATTTTTTTACAAAAAGCAATCATCTTGACTATCTACACCATCAAATGGAGAGGATACATAAGAAATCCACCTTAGTAAAAAGAAAAAAACACACAGAAGACTCTATTTTAGCTAAAATGAAAGGGGCCGATCCCTACTATATAGACAAGTATCTAGAATCTCTAAATTTTTTAAGTACCGAGCAAAAAAAATGGCAATATACATCTTTACAAGAAAAACTTCTTCCTGAGGTAGAAAAAAGGCTGCAATTTTTGAAAAGTGATAAAAACAAATTATCCTTCACTGAAATAAATATCACGCAAAATGGTAAATTCAAAGAAACAGAAGAAAAACAAAAATATCCTATCGAAATTAATGAGGACGACTTAAAAAAACTTCTCTCTCTTGTCGAAGGAGTCCACATATCCCCCTATATC
>JBEIFG010000026.1:0-13716 GCA_040382555.1 Chlamydiales bacterium
CTATGATCCAACTAGGATGGATCTTATCAAGAAGTTCAGAAAAATCAAGCTGGGCTTGCAAAGGATCTTTTTCTGGTTCGGGAATGTTTTCAAGATATTTTTGATCCTCTTGAGATAAAAAACGGCTAATGGAACCCTTATCCCGATGAGTGGATCTAGCTAGGAGTGCTTTCAAGACAATCCATGCAGTTATATCCATACTTACTGTTTATCCTCCATCTTAGCGGGGGGCTCTTCAGATAAAGCACCTGCAGTATCGATAGGAAGAGGATGCAAAAGTTCTTTAATTCCACCCTTTCTTTTAAGAGCAGGATAAAACTTCCATAAAATCCATCCGGATAATATGGCAAGCGCAATCACTAAAAAAGATAGCATAAAGAATAGCGTTCTAAACCGGCTTGCTGAACTTTTACTCATCACGATAGACCAAATACTTACGTACTCTTTAGCCTTTGGGGACATATCTTGGATAGTGGATGGAGATAAGGTGATATCCGTAAAACGAGATCTATCCGATATCACGGTCACATCATTTACATCTAAACCGTTTACGCTGCCGGAAACAAGTCTTTTAATTTTGATGACTAAGTGGCTATTGGGATCATCCAATACACCTTGATGTTTTACGTACACTGCCGCAGTAATTTTTTGAGGAGCTTGTTGCTGAAGTCCGATTCCTCCCGTATTTTCCGCTGGGAAAGAGAGTTGGACATCTGCATCAATTACACCGTCAATTTTACGAATGGTATTTGCAATTTGCTCCGCAAGGCCAGCCTGATATCGGATATTTTCTTCTTTATCAGAGGTCATTAGCCCTTGTTTAGCAAAAAGATCTAAAAGATTGGTACCTTTAATTCTTGGTAAGCCATTTTGATTTAAAATAGCCATAGCTTCGGTAGACTTTCCATCATCAACAGAAATAGAGTATTTCGATGATCCACCTACTGCTCCGGCAGGCCCAGAGGAAGCAGAAGGCGCCTTGTAGGCATTGATTCCTTTGCTTGCAAGAAAAACGATGATTTCATTAGCTTCTCTTTCTTCTAGATCACTTACTATGATCATATTGCTTTCACAACTTGTTAGAAGAATCGCACTTAAAATCATCACCAAGATAGATTGTATTTTTCTCACCGGTTTTTTTGTGATTAGAGAAAAATTGGGAAAATTACAAAAATGGAATGGATTTATCATAGATACTTCGAAGTTGTAAGTTTTATCTTTTTTTAAGTGGGTGTTTTTTATTTTATGTTAGATGTCATAGCTAACCTCTCCTAGTTTATACGGAGGAAGCTAAATTAGTCTAAGACTAATTTCTCTCTTTACTGTGACCGCATCCACATAATATGACCCCATATTTCGTGTTTATATATTATGCACAATTTTAGGGGTAATGATTTGTTTATAGATCTTAATAAGGAATAATTATTTTATCGTGTTTGTTCAGAAGGTGAACTTAAAGATGTATTGAAAACATCTTGGGGCTTTTTATAAATCCAAGCAGGCCCTTGACCCATCTTTCCATGATAGGCATCTTTTATTCCTTGCCAAGCAGCTCGATATTTATGAAGTTTTTCTGCTTTATTTGAAGGAAGCTTTTTGCGAAGCAGTTTGGTGATTACAAACATTTCAAGAGATTTAATGGTTTTAATTTTATATAAGTGAAGTACTTCTTTTTTTAAAACATCCCTATATATCTTTTTTCTTTCCTTTAAAGAGCAGTTTCTTTGAATCCAATATAAACGATTTCTCCACCAAAAATAGGTGCTATGTGCTTTGCTAGTAAACGAAGCAGAAACTTTATGAAAAATAATAGCATCCAGGCAGCTTTTCACTAAAAAACCAGCTTTTTTAGCTCGAAAACAAAAATCAGCTTCTTCCCAAATAAGAAAAAAGGGTTCCTCTAGAAATCCAATAGTATTGAATACTTCCTTTTTTACAAAAAAAGCAGCTCCACATACATAATCAAGCTCACATTGTTCATCCCACTGAAGAGCATTTACTTCGGCTTTATTTCCAATGAAATCGAATTGTGCTTTGGCGGGATTCCACATACCTCCTAGATGGTCTAGTTGGTTATGATTATTATACATAAGGATTTTGGCTCCTAGAATGCCAATACTTGGATATTTGGCTGACATAGTTACATAAGCAGTAAGAAAATTAGAATCAACGATGGTATCATTGTTAAGAAGGCAAACTGCATCTGAACCGTCATTCATAGCTTTTTTTATACCGACATTACAGCCTGCTGCAAATCCCAAATTTTGTTGCTGCTCTAGCAGTATTACATTTGGAAATTCAGATCGAATTACCGCACAAGAATCATCAGTAGAGCCATTATCAACCACAATAATATTGTAATTTGAATAGTTGAGGTGCCCGAGAGATTTAAGACACTCCAGGGTATCTTGCTTTCCGTTCCAATTCAGTATTACTATGCTAATTTTAAAAGGGGCAAGTCTCATTTTTTTCTCTCTAAAAGTTCTATGGCATTCACTTCTACTTCTTCAGGGGTAATTTGTTTCATACAAAAGGGGTTATTGCATTTTTTTTTGATACAAGGAGAGCAGGTAATGTCTTTTTTAATCCATCTAGAATTAAGAACATGTAAAGGTCCGCAGAGCTCTGGTTGAGTGGGTGTAAATAGAGAAATTGTCGCTGTGCCTAGTGCAAACGCTAAGTGCATCGGCCCTGTATCGTTACAAATAAACAGATCTAAAGATTTAATTAGTGAACCTAAAGTTTTAAGATCTATAGGCTCCTTTATATATTTTGATTCAGGGATTTGGTCGGCAATCTCTTGGACAAGGTCTTTTTCTCTGATTCCTCCTGTAAGAATAATATCACAATCAAGTAATTGCTTTAATCTATTTCCTAGTTTGATGAAGTTAGAAGCAGGCCAACGTTTAAAAGCATCTGTAGCACCAGGATGAAATCCGATTTTCAATTTAGAATTATTTATATTGAAAGAAGAAAGGATTATTTGTGCCTTTGATCTAGATTGTTCATCTAGATAAAATTCCATAGGATAGGAGTTTTGTATGGGCACTACGGATGCGACAATTTCCAATCTTCGCAAGATCTCCTGTTGATGTTTTTGGGGCAGGATTTTTGTTAAAAGAGAGTCTAATCCCTTGTTAATTCCCTGAGTTCCAATAATTTGTTTTGAATTAAGTAAATAACATAAAGGTAAAATGATTCTATTTGAGGTATGAAAAATAAAAATTGCCTTAAATAGATGTCGATTTAACCTGAAGTAAGCTGCTAATAAATAAAAAAATTTGGTATTTTTATACAGAAGAATTTTATCTATGTGTGGATTGTTTTCGAAGACTTCACGACCTATACTACTTGTAAAAATAAAAATTTGGGACAAGGGATCTGCACACTTGAGTGATCGTATCGCCGGCGTTGCCCATAGGCTATCCCCAAGTGCAGTTGTGGATACGATCAAATATTTATTTATGCTCGATTTTTTTGTAAATCTAGAATACAGAAGGGGTTTAAGAGCTTTTAAAACATGAATAGATAAGGTATTTTTCCAGGACATTTTTCACTTAAGCGGGTATGTTAGATTTACGATGTTATCATAGAGTATGGTAACCTGACAATCCTTCACTCTAATAGTTTTTTAGGTTTAAGATATGGAATCGAGTGAATATTTCACTTTATCTTTTAATGTCCCAGCTACACATGCTAATTCTGTAAGAGAGGCTATGGGTAATGCGGGTGCAGGCCATTTAGGAGAGTATTCCTTTTGTAGTTTTTCTATAAAGGGGACAGGTCGATTTAAGCCTTCCTTAGAGTCAAATCCTTTTGTGGGTAAGGCTGGGGTTATTGAAGAAGTAGATGAAGAAAAGATCGAAACAGTATGCCATAAAGATCTTTTAGAATCTGTAATTGATGCGATCAAATCAGCACATCCTTACGAAGAAATGGTAATAGATATCTATCCGATATATCGTATTGGACGTAAGGAAGCTAAAAAAAATTAAGACAGGTCGCATATTTCAAGCGACCTGTCCATGATCTAGGGTGTTTCGTTTTCTTCAGACTCCAAAGAATCTAAAAGAATATCATCTATTTTTTTCTCAAAAGCATGGTCATCGGTTAATATAGACTGAAAGCTGGAGTTATGAAACTGAATTTCTGCTATTTTGGGATCAAAATTTTGTTTTTTCGCATCGTTATAGCCATAGCGAAGACCAATAAATTCAACTCCTCGTTTTGCCGCTTCGGCCTCTATTTCTTGAAGGTGGGTGGCTTTATCGTTAATAAATACAATTTTTTGAGGAACGTAACCAAAATGATCACATAGTTTAAAGAGACAAATTCCCTTATCAGTCCCTGCCGTAAATAAGACCCCTTTTCTAAATAAGACCCCTCTATTCTTTTGCTCGAAGTAAAAAGGCTCTTTGAAAGGAGCAGAGGAGAAGAGTTCAATTTGATTTTGTAATAAATGGTTAATGGTACAGTGGGATAAACCAACCCCTTGTGTCGTAAGTCCCATTACAGTGAATCCATCTTTTTGTAAATCTTGCAGTATAGATTCTGTACCTTTTTCAACAATCTCCATATTCGAGAGGTGGCGTATAGCTTCCCATTCTCCTAGTGTTTTTTCCAAAGAGAGTTTCGCGTCCATTCCCTGATCCACATAGAATTTTATTCTATGATTAAACCACTCGTCGCATCCTAACATATGAGAAGGAATAAGTAAGGTATCGTCAATATCGAGCAAAAGAAGTGTTTTTTCATTTACATAGGAAGGAAGTTCTTTGAAACTTTGGATTTCAATAATTTTAGCAGAAGCAATGGATGAAAAAAAAATAGATACGAGGACTAAAAAAAAATGCATGTTTTGACTCCTTTAAGATTGTAATCGGTAAAGACTGTCAAATGGAGTCAATTTTGAACAGTAGTAATCTTTTATTGGCTAAGGTTTAATTTTATGACCAGATAAATTACTTAATCCGTCGTAGCAAGCATATTTATAAAGCTCATGCAAGGTGGGAAAGTTAAATACTGTTCCAATGACATTATATAAAGTTTTTTGATCTTCTACTAAAGATATGCCGTAGTGGATCATTTCTGTAGCTATATTACCGATTATATGAATACCTAGAATTGTAAGGGTATCTTTGCAAAAAATGATTTTCATAAACCCATTTTTAGCGCCCATAATCTGACCACGTGCCATGTCAGCATACATAGCCTTCCCAGAGCAATAATTGATCTTTTTTTCTTTTGCTTCTTCTTCAGTAATTCCCACCATTGATATTTCTGGTATCGTGTAAATCCCATAAGGGAAAGTTTTAGGAAGATTTTCAAGATCTTTTGTTTTGAAGATATGAGCCACCGCAGCTCTTCCTTGATCCATACTTGTACTTGCTAGGGATGGAAATCCAATAACATCACCCACAGCATAAATATTGGGAACGCTGGTTTGGTATGTGCTATTTACTTCAATGGTTTCTCTTTTCCCCATCTTTATTCCAAGCTTGTCAAGCTTAAGAGCTTTTGTATTGCCACTGCGACCAGCTGCAAATAAAAACATATCTACTTTTATTATTTGCCCAGATTTTGTTTTTACTTCAATAAGTTCATTTTCATTAGAGGCTGGTTTTATAGATTCGATGGCACAATTAAAAAAGATCTCTATGCCTTCTTTATGCATGTGGTCCAATAAGTTTTGAGAAATCTCTTTATCTACAAAAGGAAGGATTTTTTCTTTGTCATTAATTAGGTGTACTTTTGCCCCCATTGTAGAAAAGATGGTAGCATATTCACAACCGATTACTCCAGCTCCTATGATACAGATAGAGGATGGGAAGCGCGTGATTTCAAGGATAGTGTCAGAATCGTGGATTCGTTTTCCGTCGAAAGGGATATTTGAAGGATGAAAAGGATAAGATCCGGTAGCAATCAAAATATATGTTCCCTGGATATTGATATTATTCTCTCCTTGGATACAAATATTATTTGCATCTAAAAAAGAGGCAACCCCCTTGTAAATATCGACACCGTGGCGCTTGAGATTTTTAAGAATTTCTTGTGCCGCATAATTACTTACATAATTCTTTCGAAACATAAAATCTTTTACGGAAGCTTCGTGCTGCAAATTTCTATCAATACCAAAAAGTCCTTTTTCGTATTTACCCGATAGAAAAAGAGCTGTCTCTTTTAATGTTTTTGAAGGAATAGTTCCGGTTACTACCTCTGCCCCTCCGAAAATAGATTCTTTTTCAACTATAGCCACTTTGTATCCAAAATAAGCTGCTTTTACAGCTGCTTTTTCGCCAGATGGTCCTGTTCCAATAACAATTAGGTCGTATGAGCTCATATTTTTGTTTCCTTTATCTTTCTACATGCTAAAAAAAAGGGATATCTCTTAAAAGTAAAAAAAGAAGTTTTAAAAAAAAAGGGGAGGTTTTTTTGAATGGCTCAATAGAAATACAAGCAGAAATGCTTGCTAACAAAATTAAGCATTATCTGATCACTTCTATGGGGGTTACGGTTAGTGAGGCTAGTGCTGAGGAGTTCTATCGTGCATTTTCTTTAACCATCAGAGAAGAAATCATGATTAACTGGACAGCCACGCAGCACTCGTATCGCAATCAAAGAGCTAGAATGTTGTACTACATTTGCATGGAATACATGCCAGGAAGACTTTTAGGAAATAATATTACTAATATAAAGGCAACTAAACTAGTCCAAAAAGTCATGGAAAAAATGAACCGAAAGATAGAAAACGAATTCCTTTACGAGCCAGATCCGGGCCTTGGTAATGGAGGACTAGGTAGGTTAGCATCATGTTTGTTGGATTCTTTGGCAACGCAGCAATATCCTGCTATAGGGTATGGATTGCGCTATCAATACGGGATTTTCGATCAAGAGATTTGGAATGGTGGGCAAGTAGAGAGGCCCGATACCTGGCTTTTACACGAAAATCCTTGGGAATTTCGTAGAGATATCCATGCAGCATCCGTTTACTACTCAGGGCAGCTCCAGCCCTTAAAAAATAAAAAAGGGGAAGAGGTATTTGACCTGGTTGATTATGAGGAAGTAAGAGCTCTTTGTTATGATATTCCTATCATTGGGTATGAAGAATCTACCCATTTCAATGTGAATACTTTAAGACTTTGGACCACTAAGGAATCTCCCAGAAATTTTCAGTTACAGAGGTTTAATGCAGGACAACTTGATCAAGCAGGAGAAAATACTTCTTTAACAGATGTACTTTATCCAAATGATAATAATGAACTAGGGAAAAGAATTCGATTAAAGCAAGAATTTTTGTTCTCTTCTGCTTCAGTACAAGATATTATATCCAATTATCTCAGACATCATCCTGATATGAGTCTATTTTCAGATAAAGTGAGAATTCAAATCAATGACACCCACCCGACTTTGGTTATTGTAGAGTTGATGAGGATTTTATTAAAATCTCACGATTTTTCATGGAGCGAAGCCTGGGACACAGTACAACAATGTTGTAGCTTTACCAATCATACAGTTCTCAAAGAATCACTAGAAGAGTGGAATCAAAACCGATTGCAAGAACTACTTCCCAATCAATATGCAATTATTGCTAAAATGAATTTGAATTTTTGTAACGAAATTCGTAAAAAATTCCCTTTCGATGAAGAAAGAGTCAGGCGCATGTCTATTATTGAAGGTGGTCAAGTTCGTATGGCGCATCTTGCTATTTGTGGATCACATAAAGCCAATGGTGTAGCAGCATTACATACTGATATACTTAAAAATATCATGTTTAAAGATTTTTTCGATATGTATCCAGATAGATTTTTAAATGTGACTAATGGAGTAACACAAAGGCGTTGGCTTCTCTACTGCAACCCAGAATTAGCTGCATTTATCACAAACAGGATTGGCCCTGGATGGATAACAGATTTTAAAAAGGTTCAGGAATTATCCTCCTATGCTCATGACGAGGCCTCTCAAAAAGAATTTCTTGCCATAAAGAAAAAAAATAAAACAAGACTCATAGAATTTTTAAGGACATCGAACCCTTTAAGAGATAGTAAGGGTAGAATTATTGGATTTACAGACCCCCTGGATGAAGAAGCTATTTTCGATGTACAAATCAAACGGATTCATGAGTACAAAAGACAGTTAATGAATGCTCTTCATTGTTTAATGCTTTATTTTGAAATAAAATCAGATCCACTAAGCCCTAGGTTAAAACGACAGGTTATTTTTGCAGGAAAAGCAGCACCGGGTTATGAAATCGCTAAAAATATTCTAAGACTCATTTTTTGCATTGGTAGAAAAATTAATGCAGATCCTGAAGTTAGTAAAAAATTACGAGTGGTTTTTATAGAAAACTATAATGTGTCAAGAGCTGAAATTATTATTCCAGCGGCTGATATATCTGAGCAGATTTCCACAGCTGGTATGGAAGCTTCTGGGACGGGTAATATGAAACTTGCGATGAATGGAGCCTTAACTGTGGGAACGGAAGATGGAGCTAACGTAGAAATGCATCGGGAAATTACGGATCAGTGGTGGCCGTTTAGTTTTGGAAAATCAGCAGAAGAAAATCAGCTTATTTGGAGTAAGAAAGAAGAATATTCTCCATGGGCTATTTATTTAAATCATCAAGCTATCCATCAGGCTCTAAATGCCCTAAAAGACCGAAGTCTTGCAGAAACGGAAGAAGAGCACCATGTGTTAAGCAGTATTTATCATCTGCTGCTTGAAACAAAATATTCGATGATTGCCGATCGTTATTTTGTAATTCGAGATTTACTAGAATTTTATGAAACACAAAAAAAAGTCGAAGAGCTTTATCAAAATCAGTCCCTTTGGGCTGAATTTGTTTTACGCAATATAGCAGCTATGGGTGTATTTTCAACAGATGAATCTATTCGTAATTACGCCTCTTATGTCTGGGGACTAGAAAAATGCCCGGTGAGCTCGAAGGAACTTGAAACAGTTCGCAAGGACTACAGTGATCACGATAAATGTAGAATTTTTTAATTAGGAAGGCCCCATTTAGCTTTCAATTTTTTTAGAGATCCATCATTAGACATTTTTTCAAGATGCTTATTGACAGTCTCAAAAAGCTCTTTATTCTTATCTTTTAACGTAATAAAGCGCAGACCAATATCGATCAAAGGACTTCCTCTTATTTCTAAAATCCCTTCAAAAAGGTCAGAGCAATATCCCTGTGCAGGTAGATATGCTGCAACGGCCCCTTCGATCTTATTATTGGAGAGATCAGTGAGCATTTTGGGGATGGATTCGTAGTTTCTAATCAATATTTCAGGATATTTTTCTACTTCTTCTACTGCTTTGGAATCGCTTAGGATACCTACTTCCTTAAAGGTTAGCTTAGCAAGAGAAGAATACTTTGCATCTTTTTTGGTAATAAGTACGGGGCCTGTAGCAAGTACTAATGAAGAAAAATCATATTGGCTTTGATTAAAATTATAAGGAGGTAGGCCTGAAAAAATGGCTTGGTATTGATTTTCTTGAAGGCCTTGGTAAAGTGTATTCCAATTCACAGCTTTTATGGAAATTTGCATTTTAGATTGCATAGAAATTTCAGATAGCACATCTGTTAAGTAAGCTAAAATATTTTTTTCTCTACCCACAGACTCTATGGAGTAAAATGCAGGATCTACACCAATAGTATAAACTGGTTTAGAGGTTTTACTACATCCAGAAAGAAGCAAAGACATACTAATAAAAAAACTATAGATTATTTTTATCATATACGTAACCCCATTGCTGTAAGCAAATCTCACTCTCATCTCACTCTCATCTCACTCTAGCATAATTTTATCCTAATCGCATAGTATTTCTAAAGATTATGAAAAAATATAAAGGTTTGAGATTATGAGAAATCGAGTACTACTAGTAAATTTTGGGGGACCAAGAAATATAGATGAGGTACCCGCCTTTTTAAAAGAATTACTTACAGATGGTGATGTCATTCGGACGGCCTTACCTAAGTGGATACAAGATGTTCTTTTTGGATATATTGCCAAGAAAAGGTCTAAAAAAATAGCTGAAGATTATATGGAAATTGGGGGCTGCTCTCCGATTTTTGAAGATACAGAATGGCTGGCTCAATCTTTAAGAACAAAAGGGTACGAGGTACTTACCTATCATCGATACCTACCTGCAACTCACGATGATTTTCTCACACAAGCTCATCAATTTATAGATGAAGATACTATCGTATTTCCGCTTTTTCCTCAGTTTAGTTACGCTACCACTGGCAGTATTGCTAGATGGATGCAAAAGCATCTTTGCCTAAGGAAAAGTAGATCTCTAGGATGGATAAAATCATATTCGGAGCACAATTCTTTTATCAACTGTTTCATAAAAGTCATCCAAGAGTGTCTAAAGCAAAATAATCTAGTTCCTAGCCAGACTTTGCTATTTTTCTCGCCACACGGACTTCCTGTCTCTTATGTTTTCGAAGGTGATATTTATAAAAAAGAATGTCAAAAGTCTTATCATCATATAATGAAAGCATTTCCTCAATCAGGTTCTGTGGTGGGATATCAGTCCCAATTTGGAAAAGCAGAGTGGGTAAAACCTTATACTAATGTGCTATCTGAGACCATTGGTGAATGGAATAAGGAGTATCCTAATGTAGTCTTTATTCCCTTAAGTTTTACATCAGACCATATTGAAACACTATTCGAAGTAGAGCAGCAGTACCTGCCTGCGGTAAAAAAAAATGGTTTTTCGGCCTATAGATGCCCAGCATTCAATCGTAGAGAAGATTGGAGTGATGCAGTTTCAACAATTATTCAACAATCAGATCTAGTGTCTACCCAGATGCTTATCAGAAGCTCTGATAGTAAATGCAGTTGCAGAGGTAAAGACATTTAGTGTCTTTACCTCTATTACGAAGTCTAAAAGCTAAAAATAACTAAATATTAGCTTTAGGGCATAAAAGACTAAAATACTCATTATGGCACTTGCAGGTATAGTAATGATCCAAGAGAGTACAATGTCTTTAATCATACCGAGGTTTAAAGCTCTTATACCTCTTGCAAGGCCTACTCCCAGCACGGCACCTACTAAACAGTGGGTTGTGGATATAGGCAATCCGCATTTTGATGCTAAAAGAATAGTAGTGGCAGCACCAAATTCAGCACAAAAGCCTCTTGTAGGGGTAAGTTCAGTAATTTTTTTGCCGATAGTTTCGATAACTCTCCAGCCCCATGTAGCTAGTCCGATGACTATACCGATACCACCAAAAGCAAGCAGCCATGAAGGTACGGTTGAAACATCAGAGATTGCGCCATTTTTTATGATATCCAATACAGCAGCAACAGGGCCAATTGCGTTAGCTACATCATTGGCCCCATGGGCAAAAGCAACAAAGCAAGCGCTAAAAATTTGAAGATATACAAACATGTTTTCCACGTTTTTGTATTCTGAGGTTCGTTCAGTAAAGCTTGTTTCTTTCTTCAAAGTATAAGCTAAATTTTTGGCTTCTTCTAGCAGCGCTGCCACTTTTTCATTTGGTTTTTCAACGGTATTAGCATGGACCCGCTGTAGATGCTTTATTGCTTTGTCTATACTAACAATACTTTGAGGGGAGTGCTTGGTTTGAGCTTCACAATAATGGACCGATTTATTCCTTTTAATGAGCAAGTAGGTAATACCGAAGGCTACGCTCCCAACTAATAATGCAATCGCTAAGGCTTGAGGAAAAGAAAGAGTAATATTGATGTTTTCTAGACCATTAAAAATTAAGCTCAGTGTAAAAATGGCAAAAACTATCATTGTTAGCGGTGGTAAAAGCTTAAAAGTAGCTTCTCTTGGATTCATAGCAAAAAGAATTTTTCTTTGTAAGACACTGAATAAAATGTAAGAAAAAATTCCTGATATTAAGGGGGACAGCACCCAGCTAAGCAATATAGAAAGCACCTCTTCCCATTGCACCGCTTCAACGCCACCTATTACTGCACCAAAGCCAATGATGGCTCCAACGATGGCATGAGTAGTAGATACTGGCCAGCCACAGTAGGAAGCTATCTGAAGCCATAAGCTTGTACCCATTAAAGCTGCGCTCATACCTAAAATTAATATAGTAGGTTCTGCTAGAAACATATCAGTATCAATGAGGCCGCGTTGCATGGTTTCTGAAACATTCGAGCCTACAAAAAAAGCGCCCGAAAATTCAAGGATGGCTGCTAAAAAAACAGCTCTACGTAGAGTAAGTGCTCCCGATCCCACATAAGTCCCCATGGCGTTGGAGACAACATTGGCTCCGATGTTCCAAGACATGTAAAATCCGATAACAAGAAATAAAATTTTTAAAATAGATTCCATTTCCATGTGATTGATTAATACCTTATTTCAGCTCTAGAACCATACGAATTTGATTTGCAAGTCTTTCAGATAGCGCGGAAATATTCCCTATCTGCTCAACTAAGGTAATCCATAAGTGGAAAGAAGGAGCTGATAAATCAGAACCCTTACTATAAAGGTCCTTCATAAGTGTATGTTGAATTTTCACTGCTTCGTGCTCTTTGAAAGCTGTTTGCTCCACCATAGCTTTGACTTTTTCTGCCTCTATACCGCCGAATGAAGATTCGAGCAGTTCATCTATTTCCTCGATTATTTTTTTGGCATTCCAGAAAACTTCTGCATTTTTTTTGTATAAAAGTTCAAAGTTTTCTTTAAATTCGGAAAATTTTTCTAAAGGAAGCATGGATAAAAGTAGTGCGATTTCTTCCGCCTTATCAGCAATAGAGTCTTGAACGGATAAAATTTCTAAGAAATGAGATCGATCGATAGGGAGAAAAATATTTTTTGGAAGATGATTTCGAATATCGTTTTTTGTAATATCTGCTTCATGTTCAAGTGCTGAAAGCTCCCTGGAGAGCTTTTCAATTTTGTCCCGGTCCATTTTGGATAATACGTCAATGATAGAAGTTAGTTTTTCCACACATAAAGTCACTTTTTTCATGTGGGTTTGCAGGGGAGCAAAAGGAGATTTTCCAAAAAGTCTAGCTATTGAGATCATTATTTCCTCTAAAAACTGTTAATCTTCTGAGCTAGTTTATATAGAGAATATGACTTAATGTAAACGTTGATTTAGTCATCTAAGGTGACTCTAAAGGAACATCTACTTTACAGGTTTATCAAAAGGAGCTGCTAGAAAAAACTGGGACTCTTCTGATAAAATTAAATCGTTTTCTAGTTCAGTTGGATTATTGATTTCAACTACATCACCCCTTTTTAAAAATTCATATGCCTTAAGAGTCTTTGGATAAGAGGTCAGGCGCGAACCTAGTGTTTTTTTTCCATCAACTCCACAAAGGTAATGCCTTTTTCCTTTGAAAGTTTCAATAGGCGGACTAATGACACGATAAAGGCGTTTGTTTTCAGGGTGGGTAGTTTTTTGATTAGGGGGACATAAAAGAAGGTAAGTCATTTTATGTGAGTTTGAATGAATTTGCAGGCTTTTTTGAATATCGTTAATTAAGAAGGGTTTATCGAGTGGTCGTTGGGTAAAGCAAGGGGCGGCTCCTTGTGCAAGTGCGGGACAGGGTCCTTGCCAAATACAGGGAGCTTGAATCTTAATTTGCTCTGCTAATAAAAGGTCTCGAAGTTTCAAATATTGGTGATTAATTTCTTTGGAAGATGAATCCACAAGCAAGAGATGACCATCTGAATTTACGCGCTGTAAAAGAGAGGTTACAAATTGTTTTTGTTTAATAG